>JADGCR010000029.1 GCA_015228895.1 Magnetococcales bacterium | reverse complement strand
CCGCTTTCTGGTGGAGCATTTCGAGAAATACGTGGACTACCATTTCACCGCCCATCTGGAGGATGATCTGGACGCGGTTTCCCGTGGGGAGATGGCCTGGATTCCCCTGCTGGACGCCTTCTGGAAGCCCTTCAAGACCCAGATCGACGAAAAGGAGACCTCCACCAAGCGTTCCGACATCACCACCGAGGCCACGGATCAGAAATGCCCGGAGTGCCAACAACCCCTGTTCATCAAACTGGGACGTTTCGGACGTTTTCTGGCCTGTTCCAACTATCCGGAGTGCCGTTTCACCCAGAATCTCAAAAAGGAGGGGGAGGAGGAAAAACCGGTGGCCCAACCGGAGGTCTCGGATCAGGTGTGCGACAAATGCCAGCAGCCGATGCTCATCAAGGAGGGGCGTTTCGGCAAGTATCTGGCCTGTTCCGGTTATCCCGCCTGTCGCAACATCCAGCCTCTGGAAAAACCCAAGGATACGGGCGTGGCCTGCCCGGAGTGCGGCAAGGGAACCTTTCTGGAGAAAAAATCCCGGCGCGGCAAGATCTTCTACTCCTGCTCCGGTTACCCGAAATGCAAAAAAGCGTTGTGGAACAAGCCGCTCGATGGCATCCCCTGTCCCAAATGCCTCGCGCCATTCTTGACGGAAAAGGTCACCAAACGCTTTGGCACCGAACATCTCTGCGCCTCGGAGGGGTGTGACTACCGGGAAAAACAACCCACTGCTGCGGAATAGGACATGAGCAAACTCCTGGCGACCCGTTTTGGCGGGCTTTATCTGTATGGCATGTTGTTTGTCGCCCTCTCTTGCGCCATTCGCGTCATGCTGTTCGTCAAGGCGTTTGACGTGCTGGAGCCTTCCCCCGCCGCCCTTTTGAGGATCTTCGCCACCGGTTTCTTCTACGATGTGGTGGCCGGCTCCTTTTTTGTGGTCCTGTTCACCCTGTACCTGATGTTTCTCCCCGAGCGGCTTTTCCGGCACGCGTTGCATCGCTGGTTTTTCCAGGGAATTTTTTTCCTGGCCCTCTACCTGCTGGTTTTCGACGGGGTGTCGGAGTGGATCTTCTGGGATGAATTCGGGGTGCGGTACAATTTCATCGCGGTGGATTATCTGGTCTACACCCAGGAGGTGATCGGCAATATCCGTCAATCCTATCCGGTGCCGCTGCTGTTGCTGGTGATTCTGGTCATCACAGGCGTCATCTTCTTTTTCGTGGGACGGCATCTCGCCCCCTCCCTGGCCGCCACCTCGACCTTCAGGCAGCGGGCCATCCATGGTCTGGCCATTCTCGCCGCGCCGGTGATCTTTTATCTGGGGGTGGATCACTCCCTCGCGGAGAGCATTCGCAACCGTTATCACGCCGAGCTGGCGAAGAACGGGATCTATGCCCTTTTTTCCGCCTTCCTGAACAACGAACTGGAGTACGATCGTTTCTACCTCAGGCACGAGGAGCGGGAGGTGTTCGCCCGGACCAGGGCGCTTCTGACCACCCCCAACGCCACCCCGGCCAGTCAGGACCCCCTGGACATCACCCGTTCTGTGCGCTACGAGGGGCCGGAAAAACGGCTCAACGTGATCTATCTGACCATCGAATCCATGAGCGCCGAATACCTGGGTTTGTTTGGCAATCGGAGCGGTTTGACGCCGAACCTGGATCGGTTGGCCAGGGAGTCGTTGACGTTTACCAATGTGTACGCCACCGGAACCCGCACGGACCGGGGCATGGAGAGCATCGTCCTGTCCGTGCCCCCCACGCCGGGTCGCAGCAAGGTGAAGCGTCCCAACAACGAAGAGCTGTTTTCCGTGGGATTTTTGTTTCAGAAGCGGGGTTACGACACCCGATTCATCTATGGTGGATACGGCTATTTCGACAACATGAACTATTTTTTTGGTCACAATGGCTTCGGGGTGGTGGATCGCACCCATCTGGACCCCTCGGAAATCACCATGGAGAACGTCTGGGGCGTGGCGGATGAAGACCTGTTCCGACGCACCATCAAGGAGGCGGATCGCGCCCATGGGGCCGGGTTGCCTTTTTTTCATTTCGTCATGACCACCTCCAATCATCGTCCTTTCACCTATCCGGACGGACGCATCGACATCCCTTCGCCCGGTGGGCGTGAGGGTGGGGTCAAGTACACGGACTGGGCGATCGGCGATTTTCTCAAGCAGGCCAGGAGTCGTCCCTGGTTCAAGGATACGCTCTTCGTGATCATGGCGGATCATTGCGCCGGGAGCGCCGGGAAGACCGAGTTGCCGGTAGCGCGCTATCACATTCCGGTGATGATCCACAGTCCCGGCCACATCCCGCCGCGTTTCGAGGATCTTTTGACCAGTCAGATCGACATCACGCCCACGGTTCTGGGGTTGTTGAACTGGAGTTACGAGAGTCGTTTTTTTGGACAGGACATCTTGCGTTCCACCCCGGAAGGTCGTCGCGCCTTCATCGGCACCTATCAGAAACTGGGCCTGATCACCGGGGATCGATTGACGGTCCTCTCCCCATTGCAGAAATCCAGTTTCTATCGTTTCGAGCGGGGTGTGGGCCGGGAGCGTCAGGAGTTGCTGTCCGAGGTGGACGGTGTGGGCTTGCAGAATGCCATCGCCTTGTATCAAAGTGCCAACATCATGCGGTTGCAGGGGATGGATAAGAAGATCCCGTGAGATCCCTGTGGCCAGCCTTCATCTGTCTGTTTCTGGTCTTGTCGCTGGGTGAGACCACCGGGATCGATTTATGGGTTCAGGATCATTTTTTCGATTTCGCCACCCGGACCTGGTGGGTTGACAAGGAGGCGCCCTGGCCCCGATTGATCTTCTACGTCGGAGCCAAGTATCTGTTCGGTGTGCTTGGGGTTCTGTTGTTGATCGGATGGTTGTTTTCCCGCGACAAGCCCTGGCGTCCCCGTTTGGCGTTGATGCTGCTCGCCTTGATTGTTGTCCCGCTGGTGCTTTCCGGAGCCAAGAATTTCACCAACGTCCACTGTCCCTGGTCATTGGAGCGTTATGGGGGGGGGTGCCGCTGGTGTCGGTTTTTTCCTCGTATCCCGTCGATTTCAAGCCGGAGCGCCCTGGAAAATGTTTCCCCGCCGGTCATCCATCCGGTGGATTCGCCTTCATGATGCTGTTTTTCGTCTTTCAGTCCCGCAGGGCCAAAATTCTGGGCTTGCTTCTCGGTTTAACCCTGGGCTGGGTTCTGGGGATTTATCAAATGTTGAAAGGCGCCCATTTTTTCAGTCACGTCCTGGTTTCCATGGTGGTCGCCTGGATCATTATTGTATTCATCAAGCGACACACCAGCCAATCACCCGCCTAGAATTCTTGCCTCAATTGCTTTATAAGACTTCAATCTCCGCGACGAAACCACATCCTCATCCTGTTCGATACAAATTGAAAATCTTGAGGATTGCCTCTTTAATCATGCATGACTGGGAGGGGGAGGGAGACTCTCCCCCTTCGTTCCTTTACAACACGGCTTCGGCCCGACCCACCAGGGCGGGGGTTTTCAGGTTTTCCGGCAGTTTGTCACCGATCTTCTCGACCATGGACTTGGTGATCAGGTTGTAGAACAACTCGGCCTGCACACTCTTCACCCCATCGGCGGGGATGGAATAGTGCAATTGCCGCTTCTCGCCGGGCTTCAAACGGGTGTCACCACCGATCTTGGTGGCCTGGGGGGGCATCACGGGTTGGCCTTCGTTGTTGACCAGCTTGAGCATCATGAAAGCCTGGGGATCCTCCTTGTCGGGACTCTCCTTGAAATTGCTCCAAACCACCTCACCCTTGGCGTTGCGCGCCGTCACCTTGAGCACCATGTTGCGAAACGGCGCGCTGCTGGGCATGGTGTGCAACAGGGTGTTCTTCAAGGTGACCGAGGTCTGAATCTTCTTCCCGTGGGACTTGGCGGACAACGTCACCGCAACCGATTTGCGCACCGTCTCCGGATTGTGACCACCCGCGATTTCATGATTGGAAAAACCATTCACCACCGGCATGTGACAGGATTGACAGGTGGGCACGGTCTCCGCTTTCGGCCCCTCCTTGCTCAACAACTGATCCCCGATGCTGCAAACGGCCACCTTCTGGGGATTGACCATGGTCTGATGACACCCCAGACAGACATCGGAACTCTTGTAAAACGCGGAATTGGCCTGATGGGGAAAACTGTTCACCTTCGGCTCCTTGCCACCACCCGGCGACAACACCGGCTGATTGCCGTTGAACGCCCCTTCCGGACCCTGCAAACTGTCGGACGAATATTCATAAGCCGCCGCGCCCAAACGCAATTTGCCCCCCTCTCCCACAATCCCCTTGAACGAAGTCATGGTGTGACAGGCCACGCAGTTGACCCCCTCGGAATACATGGGCTTGGCATCCAGCTTGGTGGTCTTGTCCCGCGCGGCGATGGGAGCATGACACTGGAGACAAACCGGAAAGGCGTTGGTGGCCTTGTGCAACACCCCCTCCTGGGAGGGATCACCGGCCTCCATCTGATAAACCGCTCCATGGATGGGATCGGTCAAGGCCGTGCTCTTGGCATGCATGGAGTTCTGCCACTGCTGGAAAATTTCCTGATGACACTCGCCACAATTGGAAGAAGGCACATGATTCAAAGGCGGACGACCACTCTCGGCGGGGGTATCCGACGCCCACACCGTGGTGGCCACCATCAGCAATCCACACAGCATGATCGCCAATCCGTTTCTTGCTCGTGCTAACATATCAATGAACCTCCAGGAAAAAAGTGACAAACCGCGCCTCGGGCAACATAATAGCAGACAATTCCGGATTACACCAATCCACTCGTTAGGCCTCCCGACGGCAAAAGGACGAGACCAATCCGTGGCAAAGGAACCAACCCCCGAACCACTTTAACGAAAACAACCTTGACTCCCCGGATCCGGTCGGCTATTGCTGCTGAATGGACGGTCGGGAGGCCGCGGTTCTCCCGTCTCTTTCAACAGTCACCATAAAAAGGAAAAACTCATGACATACTCCAAGCCTCTGTTGGCCCTCTCCGCCGCTCTCCTGCTGTTCGGCCCGGTACAGACCATCCATGCCGCCGGAGGCTGGCTGGGCGTGCATCCCGAACACCCGCGGGGCGTCCAGGTGGGCGACGTGATCAAGGACAGCCCGGCGGACAAAAGCGGCCTGACGCGGGGGGATCTCATCCTGCGCCTGAACGGTCGGGACCTGACCAGCATCTCCCAGTTCTCCATGGAGATCTATCGGGCGGACCCGGGCAGCGAGGTGACCCTCACCATCCTGCGCAACGGGGAGACCAAGGAGATCAAAACCAAACTGGATAACGTCGCCGGCCACAACTACGCCCTGCCCAACACGGGGAGTGCCCAATCCCAACCCGCCAACCGCCTCCCCGCCATCGGACCTGTCGGCCCGGGCCACACCCACGATTTCCAGACCCGGCTGAAGAGTGCCTGGTCCATGCTGGAGGCCTACGAACGGATCGCCGAAGAGAAGAAATTGGGAGAAAAAGGCAAACAAATCAGCACCGATATCCGCGCCATGCTCACCCAGGCCCAGCAGTTTCTGGACAAATACCAGGTCAACGAAGGGGTGCCCCTGATGGAGCGGGCCTACGCCAAGGCGCAAAACGCCCTCATCCAGGTACGCAAGGGGGAGACCCTCATTCAGTCCCTGAGTTTCCCCACCCCGGAAGCGGAATACATCTATGAGTTGGGCCGCAACAATGTTTTCCAGATGTTTCTGGAGCAGGCCCTCAACTCCCAGGGGATTTCACCGGAGAGCACCCCCCAGATCGAAGAGGCCCGCGCCCTGCGCAACAAGGCCGAAGGAAACGCCGGCAAAAAGGAGTTCAAAGCCGGCATCGAACAGTTGGAACAATCCACCAACCTCCTGACCGAATTGCTGCGCAAGGCGGGGCTGGATATTCCGTAACCGCAAAATCCTGGGGGAGGAATCCCCCGGGTCCCCTCTTTTCTCTATCCGCATTCGGCCAGAAAGGATTCGAATTCGTCTTCGAGGAAGACAGGATCGACGCTGCCGCCCCACCGGCCATGATAGGCGAGCAGCATGCGCTCGGCGGGGGTGACGCCGCTTTCGGCAATGTCCATCAGGGGTTTCAGATAGACGGTCTCATCGCACCCTCTGGCGTTGCGACGACCGTGAAGGGTCAGGCCCTCCACGGCGCACGGCAGCACCTCCAGTGCCAGATCCCGCAGATCCCGACCACCGGGAATGGGGGTCTTCAGGGCCAGCCGGGGAACCAGCTCGTGAATGCGCGCCTGCTCCTCCAGAGTCCAATCCCTGACCAGCTCCCAACAGGCCTCCATGGACTCCTCATGGTACAAAATCCCCTTCCAGAACGCGGGCAGGGCGCACAGCGTGGCAGAATTGCCCGAATCCGCCCCCCGTGTCTCCAGATACCGTTTCAGACGCACTTCCGGGAACAGGGTGCTCAGATGCAACTCCCAATCCGCGAAGGTGGCGAAAACCCCTGGCAACAACGGATGCCGCCCCTCCAGAAACCTCTGGAAAGGCACTCCCCCACCCCCCTGGTAGCGCCCTTCCCGGTACAAAAACAGCATGGGGGTTTGCAAAGCGTGCTCCACATAACGCTCGAAACCGAACCCTTCTTCAAAGACAAAAGGCAACCAGCCGCAGCGGTCCGGGTCGGTGTGACGCCAGATCTGCGCCCGATAGGAGAGAAAACCCGTGGGACGCCCGTCGATGAACGGGGAGTTGGCAAACAGCGCGGTCACCAAAGGCTGCAACGCCAATGCCACCCGGAACTTGCGCACCATGTCCCCCTCGTCGGAAAAGTCCAGATTGGCCTGCACCGTCCCGGTGCGGGTCATCATGTCCAGACTCAACGCCCCCCTGGTGGGGAGATACTCCCGCATCACCCGGTAGCGCCCCTTGGGCACCCAGGGGATCTCCTGAAAAGACCACTTGGGTTGGGTGCCAATCCCCAGAAAGGCGATACCCAAATCCCGGCACACCTGACCCAGTTGATGCAGATGCTCGTCGATCTCCGCCTTGGCCGCGTGGATGTCCGCCACCGGAGCCCCCGACAACTCCACCTGTCCACCCGGTTCCAGGGTAATGGCCGCCTTTTTCTGTCTCAAGGCCACGGGGCGTCCCCCTTCCTGTTCCAGCGTCCAGCCAAAGCGGGCCGCCATCTCCAGCAGCAACTTCTCCACCCCCACCGGCCCATCATAGGGAATCGGCCGCAAATCCTGTTTGTAAAAACCGAATTTCTCGTGTTCCGTGCCCACCCGCCACTCGGCAACCGGCTTGCATCCCCCCTCCATCCAGGTCACCAGACGCTCCTTGGAGCGGACGGGCACCAAATCGTCGTGATCAGGCATAGCGGCACCAGAATTGCAGTAAAAAAATGGCGTTCATCGTTTTGACCTTTTCATGCAACCACACTGTATAAAGACCATGCCACTCCCGTCACGAGAACAGAGTCCCAATGCCCAGATCGGTGAAAATTTCCAGCAACAGGGCGTGCTCCACCCGGCCATCGATGATATGAGCCGCGGCGACACCTCCCTTGCGCGCGGCCAGGCAGGTCTCCACCTTGGGAATCATGCCACCGGAAATCACCCCATCCTTGATCATCTGCAAGGACCCCTTGGCGTCCAGCCGGCTCAACAACTGACCCTCCCGATCCCGCACCCCGGGCACGTCGGTGAGCAGGATCAGCTTCTCCGCGCCCAGGGCGGCCGCCACATGACCGGCCACGGCATCCGCGTTGATGTTGTAGGTCTCCCCTCTCTTGCCCACCCCCACCGGGGCGACCACCGGGATGATGTCCGAGCTCTTGAAAAGATCCAGCAGACTCGTGTTGATGGACTCCACATCCCCGACCCATCCCAGGTCGATGATCTCCGTGGAGTCCGCGTCCTCCCCCTTGCGCCGATGGGCACGCTTGCGCGCCACGATGCTGTGACCATCCTTGCCGGACAACCCGGCGGCGCGCCCCCCGTTGAGGTTGATGAGATTGACGATATCCTTGTTGATCTTGCCCGCCAACACCATCTCCACCACGTTCACGGTCTCCTGGTCGGTGACCCGCTGACCGTCGATGAACTGAGGTTTCAAACCCATCTGGGTCATGATCTGTCCGATCTGGGGACCACCACCATGCACCACCACGGGATTGATCCCCACCTGCCGCAGGAGAATCACATCCTGGGCAAAGGATTTTTTCAAGTCTTCATCCACCATGGCGTGCCCGCCGTACTTGATCACGAAGGTACGACCATCGAAACGACGCATGTAAGGCAAGGCTTCAATGAGAATCCGCGCCTTGTTGACCTGGGTAGAAAGGGACATGTCAGCTCCTTGAATCCACATCGGAAGAAAAAAAACGCCAGGGCCGCTTGCGCTTCGTTGACTCCGCCCTGTAAGAAGGCATCATAAATCGAATCGGATTTCTTTCAACGGATTGGGTTTTTCCATGAATATTATTTTTTCACATTCTGCCTGCCATTCATCAACAAAATGGTTAAAACGGATTCTGCCCCTGGCACTGTTGCTGGCATGCGCCGTCCCCGCTCTGGCCGAAGACCGCTATGTCATCGACGAGGCGATCAACATGCGCCGGGAACCCGCCACCAACTTCCCGGTGATCCGGGTGTTGAAACTGGGGGAGAAATTGCAGCTTGTCGAAAGCAACAGCAGCGGCTGGGACAAGGTGCGGTGCGGGGATGGCACCGAAGGGTGGGTGGCGCGACGGGCCACCTCCAACAAGATCCCGGTGGAAATCGAGCGCAATCAGCTCCGCGCCGACCTCGAAGATCTGCGGAGCAAACTGGTGGCCCAGGACAAACTCCAGCACGAACTGAAACGGATCCAGGAGGTCTCCCGCAACGCCTTGAAAATGGAACAGGAGAATCAGGATCTCAACGCCAAGGTCAGCCGTCTGGAAAAGGATCTCAAGCAGGCGTCGGATGAAAACCGCATCCTGGAAAAACAGTCCGACACCCTGTTTTTTCTGGCGGGCGCCGGGGTTCTGCTGCTGGGATTCATCAGTGGACTCCTCTCCCGCCGTCGGCGCAAGCCCTCCTCTTATGGCAGCCTGGATTAATCGGGAGATCTATTGTCATGCATTTCAAACTGATCGTCGTCACCATCCGTTCCGATCTGAGCGACACCATCGTCACCGCCGCCAAAAAGGCCGGGGCCACCGGAGCCACCATCATTCCGGCGCGGGGGGTGGGCATCCGGGAAGCCAAAACCCTGTTTGGTCTCACCCTGGATGTGCAACGGGATGTCATCATGCTGCTCATGGAGGAGCATCTGGTCAAACCGATCCTCAAAACCGTCAAAAAAGTCGGCTCCTTCCACCAGCCCGGCACCGGCATCGCTTTCGTGTTGAGCGTGGACAAGGCCATCGGCATGGAGAGTCAATTTCCCAACTTCATCGACGAGGTTTGATGCCTCCTTGAACTACGATGTCATCGTGGTCGGAGCCGGTCCCGCGGGTCTGGCCGCGGCGCTGGGTCTGGCCGCGCGGGGTTCCCTCAGGATCTGCCTGCTGGAAAAGGCGGCCCGCATCGGTGGTCATCTTTTGTCCGGCGCGCTGCTCGACCCCAACGACCTGGCCGCCCTGGTCCCGGACTGGCCCGACAGAAATCCCCCGCTCGGGCCTTGCGTGACCCGGGACACGCTCCATCTGTTCACCCCTCGCGACGCCTTTCCTTTGCCCCGCCTGTGGGACAACAGCGGCTGTCGTCTGGTCTCCCTGGGGGCGTTGTGCCGCTGGCTGGCGGGGCTGGCCGAGGAGGCCGGGGTGGAGATCTATCCCGGTTTCGCCGCCACCGGCCTGCTCTGGGAACAGAACCGCCTGGCGGGGGTGCGCACCGGGGATCAGGGCAGAGCTTCGAACGGCCTCCCCAAACCCGGCTTTCAACCCGGCATCCCCATCCGGGCGCCCGTCACCATTCTGGCCGAGGGGTGCCGGGGATATCTCACCCGGCAGGCGATCCAACACCTCTCTTTGGATGCCGGACGCCCTCCCCAGACCTACGCCCTGGGGTTCAAGGAGTTGTGGGAAACCCCCCCCGACCCCGCCCATCCGCCGGGAGAGGTGCTCCACGCCCTGGGCTGGCCTTTGGACGCCCAAACCCATGGCGGGGGCTTTCTGTACCGTCTCGCCCCGGAGCGCACCGCGGTGGGCTGGATCGTCGGCCTGGATTACCGGAATCCCCGTTTCGACCCTCTGGTCGCGTTCCAGACCTGGAAGACCCACCCTGTGATCCGTTCCCGGCTCCGTGGCGGTCGCCTGCTCGGTTATGGCGCCCGGACCCTGGTGGAAGGGGGTTGGCAGGCGTTGCCCCGACTGACCTTCGCCGGGGGAGTGCTGGTGGGGGATGGGGCGGGATTTCTCGACACCGCCCGGCTCAAGGGGATCGGCAACGCCATGCGTTCCGGTCTGGCGGCGGCTTCAGCCGTGCTGGCCGCTTTCGGGCAGGGGGATTTTTCCAGGGCCGGGCTTCAGGGGTATCCCCAGGCCGTGCAGGACGCGCCATGGGGCCGGGCGCTCAGGGCGGTGCGCAACATCCGGCCCGGCTTCCGGAACGGACGGTTGCCGGGTCTGCTCAATGCCGGCTGGGAACGCTGGACCAATGGCCGCTCCCCCTGGACCTTGCAATGGCACACCCCGGACCGTTCGCGTCTGCAAGAGGCGGGTGACTCCCTCCCCCGACCCGACCCGCGAGCCGATGGCCGCCTCACCTTCGACCGCCCCGCCCTGTTGGCCAGGAGCGCCTTGACCCACCGCGCCGACCAGCCGGTTCATCTGCGTCTGCTGGACCCGAAGCTCCCCCTGGAGCAGGGCCGCGTTCTGTATGCCAATCCGGAGACCCGCTACTGTCCCGCCGGGGTGTATCAACTGACCTCCCAGGCCGGCTTCGTCATCCAGGCCGGCAATTGTCTGCATTGCAAATGCTGCGACATCAAGGACCCCCACGACAACATCCGCTGGACCCCGCCGGAAGGGGGCAGCGGACCGGATTATGGGGAGATGTGACCACCATCACACCACGATTTGCGTGGACAGCTTCTGCAACTGCTCCTCCATGGCCGGCTCCAGCGCCACTTCCCGGACCAGTTCCTCCTCCGAGGTCTCTCTCCCGTTCCGCTCCTCCGGCGCGTCCATGCCAAAGAGGGTCTCCAGCAAAATGCGCGTCAGCACATTGCGCATCCTGGTTGCGGTGATGCCGGTCGCGGCACTGCTCACCGCCAACCCCTCCTCCCTGGCCTGGGACGAGAGATCCAGCTGATATTCCGGTCCAAACCCTCCGCCGGTCTGTTCCGTCCTGGTTGATCCGACGGATTTTCCCCCGGAAAGGTAAGAGGCCGCAACCGTTGAAGCCGATATCATCATGGCAGATTTCCTTGACCGATCACGATTTTTGGGATTGACATGCTCCCGTTAATCCTTATTATCGGTTGAATTTTTGCAAACTTTAAAAATTCGTCCAATCGAAGGGACAAAACTTCTCGTGACACGCATCGATTTTCTGGCCGACCTCAACCTCCCCCAGCAACAAGCCGTCACCGCCGATGAAAATGCCGTCATGGTGCTGGCGGGAGCGGGATCAGGCAAAACCCGGGTTTTGACACGCCGTCTGGCCCGTCTGCTGAATCAGGGAGCGGCGGATCCGGGGGAGATCCTCGCGGTCACCTTCACCAACAAGGCGGCCCTGGAAATGCGGGAAAGGGTCACGGAGCTGTTGCAGCTCGACCCCATGACCGCCCGTCGCCTCTGGATCGGCACCTTTCACGGCATGGGTGCCCGCATGTTGCGCGCCCACGCCGAAACCCTCGGCTTCGACCCCCGTTTCACCATCCTGGACTCCAGCGACCAGCAACGCCTGATCAAACGGTTGAGCGAGGAAAAAGAGTTCGTTGACGCCTACTGGACCCCCAAACAGCTGGCCAGCGCCATCAGCCGCTGGAAGGACGATGGACTGAACCCCTGGGACCTGGACGAAAACGTCCTGAAATTCCGCCGGGACCGGGCCAGGGTGATCGACTTCTTCACCGCCTACCAGGACGAACTGCTGCGCATCAACGCCATGGATTTCGGCGACCTGCTCTCCAACTGCCTGAAACTGTGGCACCGGGCGCCGGAAATCCTCACCGGCTACCAGCAAAGATTCCGGCATATCCTGGTGGACGAATACCAGGACGCCAACAAGGTCCAGTATGACTGGATGCGCCTGCTCGCCCAGGGGGGAGGACTGTGCGTGGTGGGGGACGACGATCAATCCATCTACAGTTGGCGCGGGGCGCGACTGGACAACATCCTCAAGTTCGAGGACGACTTTCCCAACGCGCGCATCATCCGTCTGGAACAGAACTACCGCTCCACCGGCAACATTCTCAAGGCCTCCGGCGGCCTGATCGACCGGAACTTGAGCCGCAAGGGGAAAAAACTGTGGACCGCAGGGGAGGAAGGCCCCCCCCTGGAAACCTTCATCGCCGAGGATGGGGAAGACGAGGCCCGTTTCGTCACCCAGGAGATCATCCGCCACTGCCCGAACCTGGAATTCCACCATGCGGCGGTGCTGGTGCGCACCTCCAGCCAGACCCGCCTCTTTGAACAGGCCTTCAACGACCACAACATCCCCTATCGCATCAGCGGCGGATTGCGCTTCATGGACCGCGCCGAAATCAAGGACGCCATCTGCTATCTGCGCCTGGCCCACTCCTTCCGGGACGACATGGCCTTCGAACGGATCATCAACCTCCCCAGCCGCAAACTGGGTCCCAAGGCCCTGGAGCAGATCCTGCTGGCCGCCAGGGAGCGGAACGACTCCCTGCTGGACGGCGCACGCGTGGTGTGCGCCAAAGGGAGTCTGGGCCCCATGGCCACAGGCAAGCTGACAGAATTCATTACCCTCATGGACGCGTGCCATGACCTTTTGACCACCTCACCGCCGGTCAAGGTGCTGGACAAACTGCTGTTTGATTCCGGTTATTCGGCCATGGTGGAGAGCGACGAACGGGCGTCGGACAAGCAGGAAAATCTGCGGGAACTCCGGGTCTTCCTCTCCCAGGTGAACGATCTGGCCAGCTTCCTGGAACGGGCGGCCCTGGAGTCCGATCCACCGGGCCTGGAAGGAGAAGAGGATCCGGTCAACCGGGTGGTGGTCTCCACCTTGCACGCGGCCAAAGGACTGGAGTTTCCCCTGGTGTTCCTGGTGGGACTCGAGGAGGGGTTGCTGCCCCACAAAAAAGCGGTGGAGGAAGGCGGCAGCGCGGCGGTGGAAGAGGAACGGCGCTTGACCTATGTGGGCATGACCAGAGCCAGGGACAAGCTCTTTCTGACCCACGCACGCTCCCGGCGGCTGTTCCAATATCTGGAAAGGACCATTCCATCACGGTTTCTCAAGGAAATTCCCGCGGAAACCCTGCGTCCCCGCGGCTCGCGGCTCGCGGTTGCGCGCGGGGTGGGGCTTGCCCGGCACAGAAGAACCTTTTGAGAAAAACCTGGGAGATGGATCTCCCGGACCCTCTCTTCTTTTTCAATTTATTTTTGGGAACAGGCTCGCGAATGAAAACGGTGCATGTGATCGGTGCGGGACTGGCCGGGTCGGAAGCGGCCTGGCAATTGGCCAGGCGAGGCGTGAAGGTCTGTCTGCACGAAATGCGACCCCATCACACCACGCCAGCCCACCATACCGGCCACTGCGCGGAACTGGTCTGCTCCAACTCCCTGCGCTCGGACGACCCCCTGCACAACGCGGTGGGCCTGCTGCACCAGGAAATGCGCCTGATGGAAAGCCTCATCCTCGCCGCCGCGGACGCCAACCGCACCCCGGCGGGAGGAGCCCTGGCAACCGACCGGGAGGCCTTCGCCACCCAGATCACGCGACAGATCGAACAGCACCCTGACATCACCATCGTCCGCGAGGAAGTGACCAGCCTGCCCGACGACGGGCTCACCCTCATCGCCACCGGACCCCTCACCTCCGATGCCCTGGCCCATCAACTGGAAAACCTCGTGGGCAGCAACCGGCTCTTCTTTTATGACGCCCTGGCCCCCATCGTCCACCTGGAATCCATCGATTTCGGCACGGCCTGGAAACAGTCCCGCTACGACAAGGGAAGCGCGGATTACATCAACTGTCCCCTGGATCAGGAGCAGTACCACGCTTTTGTCCACGCCCTGACCACCGGCCAGGAACACCCCTGCCGACCTTTCGAGAAACCGATCTTCTTCGAAGGGTGCCTCCCCATCGAGGTGATGGCCGCGCGGGGCGTCGAAACCCTGCGCTTCGGCCCCATGAAACCCGTGGGGCTCAACGATCCCCATCAGGGGGGCAAAACCCCCTACGCCGTGGTTCAACTGCGCCAGGACAACACCCTGGGCAGCCTGTGGAACATGGTGGGGTTCCAGACCAAATTGACCTGGCCGGAACAACAACGCATCTTCCGCACCATTCCCGGCCTGGAAAAGGCCGAATTCGCCCGCCTGGGGGCCATTCACCGCAACACCTACCTCAACAGCCCCCTGCTGCTGGATGGACACCTGCGCCTGAAATCCCGTCCCTCCCTCTTTTTCGCCGGACAGATCACCGGCGTGGAGGGTTATGTGGAGTCCGCCGCCTGCGGCTTGCTGGCGGGCATCTTTCTCGCCGGTCTGGCGCAAAACGGCCAACTGCCGGAACCACCCCCGACGGTCACCGCCCACGGAGCCTTGCTCAATCACGTCACCCACGGGGATGGAAACCACTTCCAACCCATGAACATCAACTTCGGTCTCTTCCCGCCCCTGGAAAGCCGCACCCGCAAAACCGACCGCAAACCGGCTCTCGCACAACGGGCGCTCCAGGAATTAATGAAATGGTTTGCCGCACATGCTAACTTTAACTTGACATAAGCGACAAGAAGCGCTACAAAAAACCGTTTATGGTGTTTCCTCTGGGGGGAACCCTTGGTTAATCTCATTTCCAACGCGAGCCAATCATCCGAATTTCGCAAGCGGACAAGCAGATTATTAACTATCAAGAAGTGGAACGATATCAAATGCTCTCTCTTTCCCGGTTCATCAGACCGGCTTCCTCGGAACCCGGACTCTTCGACACAAAACGGTCACAACTCCACCCCTCCCGATCACGCGGATTGACCTCTTATCTCTTTCGTGGCGTGTTGACCTTTTCCCTGATCGTCGTTGCCCATGGCGCTCTGAACGCCAGTACCGGAATCAATGGCACTGCGGACTATCTCCATTGGCTGCTCAAAAACGAAGACAAGGGGGAGAACCGGCCCGGGGACAACAAACCGCCCCAACCTTATGTCGCGCCCCTGCAACTGACCTCCATCGCCCCCCAGCCCAACAGTGCCGACGCCATGCGCGCCACACCCCGTGTGCGGGTGGTCATCGAGCGGATACGCCGCAACGACACCTACGCGGATCTGATGGAACGGCAAAGAATTCCCAAAAAGACCGTCAAAGCCTTCGCCCAGAAAGCCAAACCCCTTTTTGACCTCAACCAGCAGCTCAAAACCGACACCCCGGTCAAGCTGACGTTCAACCAACAGAATCAACTGATCGGTCTCGGCTATCCCATCACCCGGGAAAAGACCCTGCGGATCACGGTGGATCATCAACAAAAAATTTCCGCCCTTCTGGAAAACAGCCGTCCCGTGGCGCTCCCGGAAAAATTGTTGACCGAAGAAAAGAATCCTTTGCTCGAAGATCAAACCGAAGAGGATCTGCTGGCCGAGGACGATACGCTGATCGAGGAGGAGCTGGCCCTGGATGACGATGGGGAGGAGCCCGCTCCCGCCGCCCAGGCCAAAGAGAAGTCCGCCAATCAGCCCGTCACCCAGGTGGTGACCATCCGTCCGGGGGATACGCTGGCCTCCCTGTTGGCCCGGCGGCAGATCCCCAACATGACCTCCTT
>JADGCR010000299.1 GCA_015228895.1 Magnetococcales bacterium | reverse complement strand
GTCGTAATAGCGCACCCGGGCCGTGAGGGTGAGATCCGGAATAATCCGCGTGGTCAGACCGAACAGCAACGAGGTGGTGTCCACCTGCCCCTCCAGACGGGAAGGCGCGGTGGCGGTGGACAGACCGGCGATGTCGATGGTGGGCAGATGCTCGTTCTGCAAGGCCCGTCCGTAACTGAGCTTGAAGGTGGCGCGGGTTTCGGGGGTGAACTGGTAACCGCCGCTCACATAGATCTGGTGGGCCTCGTTGCTCAAAGGAAGGGAGAGATAGGTGTGGTTGGCCAGGATGGCCGGATTGTCTCCCTTCAGCATGGTATCGACCAGGGAGTTGTCATTCCGAAACCAGCTTCCGGTATACCCCCCCAGCAACTGCAGATCCTTGCCCACGTAACCGATGGAGGGCTCCAGTTGCCGCATGGCCCACTCCACCGGCTCCAGGGTCAGCTCATTGGCGCTGCCCCGTCCCCATTGCCGCGTGCCCTCCTTGGTTTCGTTGCGGAAGTTCACATTGAACTTGATGTTCTGGTTAAAGGTGCGGAAGGTGTTCAGTTCCACCCGCTCCCGTTCGGTTCCGATGGTGTAAACGCTGCCGTCACCCGCCACAGCGGTTTTCGGGATGGTCTGGGTGGTGGTGCCCAGCCCTTCGGTCTTGGAGTTGATGGTGTAGGGAGCCTGATAGGGGATCTCGTTGTAGTCCAGACGCACACCCCACACTCCCTGCCGCTCCATGTCCAGGGTCACTTCCCGGTTGGAATCGAGCCCGAGATTGCGGCCAATGGCACGACTCCAGGTGCCCGTGGCTTCGTCACGTTGAATGAGCTCCGCATCGAAGAGCAGTACCCCCTGACCGTGGTCCTGCCGGTCGAAGCGGCCCAGTTGCTGCCGCTGGCCGTCCAGCAGCCCGACGCCCCCGGAGATCACAACCGCCTCCGGGCTGGTGTAGGGGGCAGCGGAGGAGCTCATGTTCCACGGATTTTCCTGCTTCTCCGTCTCCTCATCGCCGCACCAGGCGTCCGATGAGCCCATCAGACAAACGACCAGAGCAGCACACCGGCTCCGTGGATGCATGGCCTTGAACAGGAATGCCATGATGTTCTCCCAAAATCGAGTTTAAGGCGGCAAGACACCCATCACGACAGCCCCTAGCGCCGGAACCGTCCGGCGCTGGTGGCATTTTCCGTGCTGTTGCCGCCGTGGATGTTGGTATGGCATTTCAGACATCCCCGGGCCACGGAGCCCAGCAGGGCGGAATTGGTGCTGCGTCCGCTGGGCAGTCCGGCCACCTGGCCCCGATGCTGGGTATCGCTATGGCAACCCTGACACAGAAACGGCGTGCGCTGAATGAGCAGGCCGGCCACCGAAGTGCCATGGGGATTGTGGCAGTTTAAGCAGTTCTCGGCCACCGGCGGATGGTTGTGCAGAAAAGGCCCCCGCTTTTCCATGTGGCACTGGGTGCAGGTCTCGTTGACCGTGTCCCATTTGAGGGATTTGTGCCCCGCCGAACCATGGGGATTGTGGCAGTTGGAGCAGGTCATCTTCCCTTCCGGAACCGGATGGTGGGAAGGACGGTTGAACATGGCGCGCTGGCTCTTGTGACAGGTGAAGCAGACGTTGGGCTGGGTGCGCTTGACCAGCACCCGATCGTGGCCGTTATGGATCTCGTGGCACTGGGTGCAGGCCACCTGCTGTCCGGAGTGGGCGCTGCCGCTCCAGAACATGAGCTTCCCCCCCTGATGACAGCCTAGGCAGGTTTGATTGATGAGCTCTGCGGGAGAGCCGGGACTCTTGAAATTGCCGAACTCCTCATCGATGCGGGCGTCGGGACGGATGGCGGGAGCGCGACGCCCGAAGATGATGTCCGGTGAGGGTCGTTTTTCCTCTCCGGCCTGTTTCCCCTTCAGATGGGCGCGGCTGGAGCCGTGGCAACTGACGCACGTGGGGGTGCGCTGATCGGCCAGGGTGCCGTGCCGGCTCTTGCCGATGGCCAGCAGGGAGGAGGAGTCCTCTTCATCGTGGCAGATGGTGCATTCGGCATCCCCTTTGAGGACCGTATCCTGACGGGATTGGGGCGACTCCTCACCCGCCTGCGCCGCCGCCGACAGAGTGATCAGCAGCGCAGCCAATAGACAGACGTAACGTATCATGAACGATGATCCGGGCCAGGTCACAGAGAGAGAATCCAGCGGATGAACTCCCGAAGATGATCGGGATTGCTGAAGTCGGTCTTTTTGTGCTCCTCCTCGGTGCCGTCGGCCAGCTTCACTTTCGGGTTGGTGGTCAGGTGTTTGAAGAGCTTCTCCTCGGCCTTGGCATCCCCCTTGTATTTCTGGGCGACCTTGACGTAGGCCGGGCCGTTTTTCGATTTCTGGATCGAGTGACACTTGGTGCAGTCGTTGCGTTTCAGCACTTCCAGTGCCGTCGAGGCATCCAGTTCCGCGCGAGCAGCAGAGGCGAACAGCGCCACGCACAGAGCCATCACCCATTGTATGCCACGTTTTTTCATGCTCTTGTCCCTTGTCAAACCGTGTGCTTCGGATCATTAATGCCAGCAGCGGAGCGCGCCGGAGAGGCCTTTACGTAAAGATCGGTTGATTGCGGATCAACCAATAGCGAATGTTGCCGTATCGGGGGGATCAGCCAAAAAAATTTCACAGGCAAAAAAGCGCTCCTCTCTGCGCCACGCGCCCCGAAAGGAGGATTCAAGACGGGACAACCGTCGTGTCCACCTTTTCGAACAGAGCAAACAGGGTGTTTTCCACCTCCGTCAGAGGATCGCTGTCCGTTGGCTCCGGCCCTGAGGCGCCCACCGTCTCCCCCGGGCAAAGCCGGGTCAGGCAGTCGGACAGATCGGCATGAAAACGCCGGTCCAGTTCGGCGGTTTCCGGCAAAGCCAGCAGCGGCGCATCTTTGGACGGGCAGGCCGCAGGATAAGCTCCGGACTCCACGCTCTTGCCATAGCGGGCCAGCCGGGCCAGCTCCACTAAGCGCAGATGGCCACTCTTGAACTCATGGCTGGGCAGCGGCGCCTTGCCGATGCGCAACGAATGGCCCGCAGCCTCCAGGGTATCCCCCACCTTCTGCCCGTAGCGGGTCAGCAGATCGGAGTATTCGATG
>JADGCR010000298.1 GCA_015228895.1 Magnetococcales bacterium | reverse complement strand
CGCTCTCCCCTTTAGTTCGCGTCCATGCGTCAGTTTCCGGGAGTCCGAGCCATTCCTGGGTGCCCGTAGCCCACTGCTGAGGGACTCTGACCCGAAGGGAATCCCTCAAAAAAAACACCGCCTGCCATAACCAGCGGCAGATCAATCGTATCGTCAGGCCAATCATGCCGCCAATGGGTGGCAAAATCAACATTTCAAGGCAAATAAATGAAGGTGCAACATGCCAATCGAGCCGAACCAAATCAAGATCATGAAGTCCACGGTCATCAGCGACACCTCTAGCAATGAGGGACGCATGTCCGAGGTCGAGGTGGCCAACGGGGTCAAAAACAATCTGTGGCCTGACGTCCCCGGAAGCGAACGGACCAACGGTTCCACCAAATTCCGCAAGGTGTTCGTCAAGGTCGCCAGTCCCGACAACCTCAAACTGATTGATGTCCGCATCTTCGTCGAAACTCCAACCCTCGGTGGTGACCGGGTGGTGTTGTTCACCACCGCCAACGGGCAACCCTCTCCCGCGAGCGCATCTTGTCCTCATCCAACGCCGGGGCGGCAGTGAACTGGCCCGCTGGAAGCATTGTCGCCGTGTTCTGTGTCGCCCCGGCGGTGGTGTATTCGGATGATCGCCAATACCGGTGTCAGCGTCACCACTCCGGGAATCCTGCAAGTGCTGACCGGAACTTCACGTTGGTATCCCCCGCAGGCGGTTTCGTTCAACTCGATGGAAGCCTGGGTCGGCACGGCACCTGCCGGAAGTACTCTCCAATTCACTTTGAGCAAGAACAATGTCGCTGTTGCCACCGGCAGCATCGACGCAGGAAATCACCGCATGGTTGCCACACCCGTTACCCTGGATCTGACTCCTTCGGACTGGCTCACCCTCGATGTCACCCAGGTCGGGTCATCCATTCCTGGATCCGATCTGACCGTTCGTCTGCATCTGGCTTTCTGATCCATGTCCATCGCGACTCGATCCATCGCAGCGGGAGCCGGACGCGCGGGCCATGTGGCCGTCCAATGTGTTTTTTCGTGGGGCAATGTTCGGGTGGATACCGCGTCGGTCCAACCCTGGTCGGTCCGGTTGAATGCCGCCTCGGAACAAAGGTATGACGATGAACGGATTCTTGCGCAACATGAACAACCTTACGGGCCATGGATGGTCAACGCGGGTCATGACCAGCGGTGGGAAGCGTGTGTCATTGTTCGGTCTTTGGGCATTCAACCTTACGGCATCTGCTCGTCCAGGCGGCATCCGCGCACCCCTATGGCAACGCCCCAGTTTGTCTCTGGAACTTCGTAGTCCAGATGTTTCCGATCCACTCTCGACGAGCGACGAGGTCAAAAGTTCCCATGGCCGGGCCGGGATCGACCCCGGCGAGGACCTCCAGGAGGTTTCGCTGACCTGCGTTCACCGTTCCGGCGTCATGCCTGGCCAGATCATCGAGGTCCACGACGCCCTCATGAGCCGCTCCTGGCGGGGCAAGGTCACCGGTGTTGCCCACGAGGCCATCGGTCCCCGCATCACCACGTCTCTGGAGGTAGCCCGTGTCGCAGGCCGTTCATGACCTGCAACGCCTCATCGCCAGCCAGCGGCCCGTTGTCGGGCGGGTGGTCGCCGTCACCGGCGGCATGGTCCGCATGGCCACGGCACAGGGGGTGGTGGAGGTTTCTGGAAGTGGGTTGGCGGTGGGGGATCGGGTCGTGGTGCGGGACGGCATGGCGGTCAAGATGCAGGGCGCATCCGCGAATCATCCACATGTCGTTTGATGCTTGGTTATGCGCCGCTCGTCCATGGGGGGCCATGCCTCGACTTGCTCACCTATTCCAAGGCATGTCCAGACATCAACTCCCACATCAAATGAGGGCCAGTTCAAGGTGCTGCTTCCGTTTTTCCCAGCCCGGCATGGCTCGGCTCAGCAAATCAAAAAACTCCTGGTGGTGCCCTTTGTGCTCCAGGTGGCACAGCTCGTGGGTAATGACGTAATCAATGCATTCGGCTGGAGCGCGGATCAATTCCCGATTCAGCGTCATACGGCCACCGGGGCTGAGGCTACCCCAACGCTTTGAAAGCTGTCGGATGATGATCGGTGGTTCGGTGTAGCCACGCTCGGCAAAAAAAGGGAAGCAGTGATTCAACCGCTCGGCGAATTTCACATGCGCTCGTTCGAGATACCAACCCTCGACAAGCTGTTGAGTCATCTCATTTCGACCCGGGTAATGGGTGGAAACCTGGATGAATCCCCCCATGATCTTCACTGATTGTTGGATGCCCTGGACCACCTTCAACCGGTAACGGCGACCCAGGTAGAGGTGAGTTTCTCCCCCCACATAACGCCGAGCTGGGGTACGTGGTTCGAACTGTTGAAAATAACGTTGCTGCTTCCAGATCCAGCGGGCGCGGCGGCGGACCTTATCTTCAATCTTTTCCCATGGAGATCCATTCGGGGCCCGGACGGTCACCATCCCCCCCGGGTGAACAGAGATTTCCAGAGTCTTGCGTGGGGCGAAGGCAACCTCGAACTCAATTTTTTCTTTGCCAACGTCTATGGAACGCATGGTTCCCATTACAAAGTGGCCCGGTGTCGGGCAAGCTGCATCAGCTTGTCCAAAAGATCGTCCATCTCGGAAGGAGTGAGAGGAACTCCGTGCCGGTCACGCACCTCATCGAAGAGGAAGTCATCCAAATCATTCAGCATCGCGTTCTGAGCGTCTTGGTTGCTCTCAAACCCGATGATCCGCCGCCTATGGAAAATTTCCCGAATTGCCAAGGCGGCTTCTCCAGCCACATCCTTTGCCTTGTTTTCATCCTCAAAATGCCCACTGACAACAGGTTGCAGTAGACCGAAAAAAGCCCGGGCATCGGCGTCATTCTGTAGATCTGCTGGAATCTCCTTATCCGTCCGATTGACGACGGCGGAACGGACCTCTCGGGCCTTCTTGAGATATTCCAGTTCACTGATCCGCTTGTGGCGGAAATCATCAATGGCTTTCTGAATCAGCTTGGAGAACCGCTCGTAAAAAGCCGGATCCTCGGACATCCGTTCGGAAATGGTGCGTTTTGTGGCATGGGCGATGAGGTCGGCTTGGGAAGCCGGGGTATCCTGTTCCTCAACTGCTTTCTCGAAGGC
>JADGCR010000297.1 GCA_015228895.1 Magnetococcales bacterium | reverse complement strand
CGGCCTGGGCGGCCAGGTTGACCACGCCGTCGAACCGTTCCCGGGCGAACAGCGCGGCCATCCCCTCCCGGTCGGCCAGATCCAGCCGCGCGAAGGTGAATCCCTCCCGGCCCTCCAGGCGGGCCAGACGGGCCAGCTTGAGATTGACGTCGTAATAGTCGTTCAGGTTGTCCAGTCCCACCACCTGATCGCCGCGTTCCAGCAACCGCAGTGCAAGATGCGAACCGATAAAACCTGCTGCCCCTGTAACCAGAACCTTGCCCATGCGCTCCCCTTTCCTTAGACTCTGCTGTGTAAATTGATGGGATGGAGTATAAACGATTTGTTCCCCCAACTAAACCGCCTGCAAAAAATAGATGGTGACATGACTCTGGAACCCGATTCCCTGCCGTCCACCTCCCCCTCCGCCGTCCAGGTGCTGATTCATACGGATGGCGCATGCAGCGGCAATCCGGGGCCGGGAGGATGGGGCGCGTTGCTGCAATACGGACCCCATGAAAAGAACCTCTCCGGGTTCGCGCCGCAAACCACCAACAACCGCATGGAGATGCTCGCGGCCATCCATGCCCTGGAGGCGTTGAAAAGGCCCTGCCGGGTCGTTCTCAACACCGACTCGGTCTATGTGAAGAACGGCATCACCCTGTGGCTGGAAGACTGGAAAAATCGCGGCTGGAGAAAAAAGGACGGCAAGCCGGTCCTCAACTGCGAGTTGTGGAAAAGATTGGATGCCGTGAGCGTCAAACATGAGATAGAATGGCGCTGGGTCAAGGGCCACGCGGGCAATCCCGGCAACGAAATCGCCGATCAGCTGGCGCGGGAGGCCATCCAGGCCGGACGGCAGGGGGAGTTGCCCCCCGACCCTGACGGGTAGACAACAGGCCAGTAAAATTGTTAAAACAAAAAACAGGAATCCATGAACATCGCTTGATCGCACTACGATCGGTACGAAGAGGCGAGAAAGGCCAGCGGGAAAGGAGAGGTCCATGTTTGAAGATCAATTGCAAGCCGTCAACGAATTATTGAACAGCAACAAAAAGTTTCGTGATCTGTACGAACAGCACGAGGCGCTCAGAAAGGAAATCGACGATACCCGCGAGGTGCGCAACCAGTTCGACCTGGAGCGCCTCAAAAAGGAAAAACTCCGCATCAAGGACCTGATGGCGGTCATGCTGACCGCGCACACCTCCGGCAACTGACCTGACACCCGCGCATCCCGCGCCGGGCCGAGTCCGGCGCGGATGTGGTCTCAGGTCGGGCCGCAATCGGAATCAATACTTCCGCCAGACTTTGTTGTGCCTGAAAATCGACCCCGAACCCTGCTGGACCACAGGTGCTGGCGGCATGGGCAACGGCAGCCAGTGGGTCAACGCCTGCAACCCCTCCTGGGTGTTCCATTTCCCCTGGGTGTCCACATGACCGATCGTCAGACGCTTGCCATCCGTCACCAGCACCTGCGCCCCGGAGGGGGGCGACTGGTCGGCGATCGGACGCCAGGCTTCCTGCCATTGTTTCATCCATGAGGCTTCGGGAGACTCTTCCGGTTCATAAAACCAGTCCAGCACACGTTTTGGACCAGAGAAACCGGACTTTTTTGGTGGTAACATGGGGATACTCCCGAATCAAGGGACCCGATCGATATTCACGTTAATTTTGTATCATCAACCCGCTGAAGGTGTCAACCCTCGACCCGAAAATGAAGGATTCACCGTGACTTGTCTCCCCACTCCCCCGGATGACCCCGAGGGCCTGCGCCGATTCAAGGTGCATGGCCGCAAACGGGGCTTTCTGAAACCCACGGAAAAGGTCTGGCTGGATGGGGCGCTCCCCCGTTTTCAGCTGCCCCACGGGGAGAGCCGGGAGGCGCTGCTCGCGAACCTGGAGTGCGCCCCGCAATCCGCCCGCCTGGTGCTGGAGATCGGTTTCGGCAACGGTCAGTTTCTCGCCCCCCTGGCCCGGCGCCATCCCGACGACCGTTTCATCGGCGCCGAGGTGTTCCAGGAGGGACAGGCCGCCCTGATCAGGCGACTGGAACGGGAGGCCGTCGCCAATGTCCGCATCATCCCCTACGACGCCCAGACCGCCCTGGCCAATGACATTCCCCCTTGCAGCCTGGACTGGGTCATCGTCAATTTTCCCGATCCCTGGCCCAAGAAACGGCACCACAAGCGTCGCATCATCCAGTCCGCCTTCCTGGACCAGTTGGCGGACCGCATGCGACCAGGGGCCTTGCTGACCCTGGCCACGGACTGGGAGGAGTACGCCTTCTGGATGGACACCACCCTGGAGGCCCATCCGGTCTTTCTCAATCTCGCCCTCCCCACGGAGCGATTCGTGCCCCAGCCGGAATTCTGGGTGGAAACCCGCTTCCAGGCCAAGGGGGTGGTGGCGGGTCGCCCCATTTTCCATCTGGCCTGGCAGCGACGCGCCGGATAATCAGGATGTACAAACGCTCCAGAAGAGGATATAAATCTGTGGTTCCACCGTTAATGGCGCACCCGCGCTCCATGCGAACCCAAGCACCGAAGCATACCCGACACATGAAACCACGCGCCTCCACCAGCATCGTCTTCGTGGCAGTTTTTCTCGACCTGCTGGGATTCGGCATGGTGCTGCCCCTCATGCCCCTGTACGCCATCGACCCGCGCTTCGCCGCCACGCCGGTGGAAATCGGCTGGCTCATGGCCATCTACTCCCTCATGCAATTCCTCTGCGCTCCCTACTGGGGTTGGCTGTCGGACCGGGTCGGTCGCCGTCCCGCCCTGCTGGCGGGACTGTTCGGTTCCGCGCTCTCCTACCTGATTTACGGTCTGGCCTCGACACTTTGGGTTCTGTTCGCGGCCAGGGCCGCCGCCGGCGTCATGGGGGCCAACATCGCGGTGGCCCAGGCGGCCATGGCCGATCTCTCCCTGCCCCACGAACGCTCCAGGGCCATGGGGCTCATCGGTGCCGCCTTTGGCCTGGGCTTCATCCTGGGACCGGCCTTCGGCGGGTGGCTCGCCGGTTACGGCATCGAAACCGCCCCTCTGGTCGCCGCGGCCATCACCGGACTCAACGCCCTCGCCGCGCTTTTTTATCTGCCCGAAACCAGAATCACCCCGGCCACCCCATCCCCCCAACCCAACCCAACCCA
>JADGCR010000296.1 GCA_015228895.1 Magnetococcales bacterium | reverse complement strand
TCCTCAATTTCCGGCAGAAATGAATAAAGACATCAAATCCCTGTGTGAGCAGGTGGCGCTCTGCGTGGAGTCCTGCGTCATGGCGTCCCGTGCCTTTTTCCGGGATATCAACGCGGTGCGTGATCATACCCACAAGGTGATGTTGTACGAGAAGGAGGCGGACAAAATCTCCATCTCCTTGAAGACCGTGTTGTTCAAGAGCGATCTGCCCCTTGATCAAAAGTCCCACCTGCGCAACTTCATCGACAAGATTGACCAGTTGGCCAACGAAGCGGAAGACGTTTGCGACTATCTGACCATCTACACGATCAAGCGGGCGGCCTGATTTTCAGGCCCCTATCGGGAGCAATAATATGGAACTTTCGGTTTTGTTCTTCATGTCCAGTGGCCTGTTTCTGGGCTGGTCGCTGGGTGCCAACGACGCTGCCAACGTGTTTGGCACGGCGGTCGGCACGCGCATGATCAAATTCAGCACGGCGGCTTTGATCTGCACGATTTTCGTGATTCTCGGGGCCGTGATCAGCGGTGCCGGCGCGGCCCACACCCTCTCCAAACTGGGTGACATCAATGCCCTGGGCGGGGCTTTCGTCGCCGCCTTCGCGGCGGCGGCCGTGGTGGCCTGGTTGACCGTTCTGGGTCTGCCGGTCTCCACCACCCAGGCCATCGTGGGCGCCATCATCGGCTGGAACTTCTTCACCGGCATGGCCACGGATTTCAGTGTCTTCAAGATCATCGTCGGCACCTGGTTCATCAGTCCCGTACTGACGGCCATCTTCAGCTATTTCATGTACAAAGGGGTCATGGCGTGGCTCAACAAGCAAAAGGTGCACCTCATTAGCCTGGACGCCTTGACCCGTATCTTTCTGGTCATCGCAGGCATTCTTGGCTCCTACTCTCTGGGGGCGAACAACATCGCCAACGTCATGGGCGTGTTCATCGGAGCCAATCCATTCAAGGATTTCAGCAGTGGGTTCCTTGAAATTTCCGGCCTGCAACAGTTGTTCTTTCTTGGTGGGATCGCCATCTCGGTCGGCATCTACACCTATGGCAAAAAGGTGATGTTGACCGTGGGCGACAGCATCGCTCCACTGACTCCGGTGGGCGCGGTGGTGGTGGTGTTGGCCACGTCTCTGGTGTTGTTTCTCTTCGCCTCCGAAGATCTGGAATATTTTCTGGCCTCTCTGGGGTTGCCGACCATACCCCTGGTGCCGGTCTCCAGTTCCCAGGCCATTGTCGGCGGCGTGATCGGCATCGGCTTGATCAAGAACGCCAGCAACATTCGTTGGAGCGTCACCGGTCGAATCGTGGTGGCATGGATCCAGACGCCGATCGTCTCGGCCCTGGTCAGTTTCATCATGTTGTTCTTCATTCAAAACATTTTTGCCATCAACGTCTTCCAGAAGGTCGAATTCCAGGTGTCCAGGCCCCTGTTGGAGCGGCACCAGAAAAACCTGGACGTCAAGTCGTTGGAATCCCTGCTGGGCAAGAGCTTTTCCACCTCCGGCGCGCTGAAGGCCGAAGTGGACAAACTGCTGCCCAACGCCGACTACAAAGCGGACCTGAAATTTGTCCAGGAAGCCAGGATGGAGCGGATCGTGGTGGACCCGGCCAAATTCCCGGAACTGGGCAGGAGCGGCCTGTTGACCAAACCCCAGATCGATTCGGTCAAGGCCCTCAGTGGCAAGACGTTTGACTACCGCTGGCAGTTGGTGAACGCCCTCGCCTCAGCCTCCGAAACATGGCGCATGAAGGAGAATACCGTTCTCAACAAGCCTTACAATAAAGAGGTGAGTCAGCGTCTTGCCATTGTCATGGATCTGTATACGGAACGGATGAAGTAACGGCCACGATCAACCAAGGGATGGAGGTTTCCATGGATAGAGCGGTTTGTTCGAACATCACCGCCATGGTCCAATCGATTGTCGCCGGAGTAGCGGAGCACGACAATCTGGTTGCCGATCAATGCGCCCTGCTGATGCAAGCGGCAGAGCGGTTGGTCAGCCGATTGGGGGTGGAGGGGAAAAGGGACCGCAACCTGTTGGTGGAGACCTTCCATAAGGGGGAACGGATGGCGACCCTGAACAGAAACCTGGATGTTCTGGGTCGCTGTCCGCCCCTTGAACGCCACGAATGGTTGCGCGCCGTGGTGGCGCTGGACAGTTTGACCGGTCGGATCGACGACGCCATTGGCGAGGCCGGTCTGATGGGTGTGGAGCCGGATCAGGCTTTACAGGAAATGGCGTTGCTGGTCCATTCGGCGGCGGAATCCCTGCAACAGGGATTCGCGAAACTCGTGGCGCACGCTTCCGGGGTCAAGCAGGAAGCCGCGGCGGTGAATGGCCTGGTGGAAGCCATCGAAATGCGTTACCTGCGTTCTTTGGCCGTTTTGTTCTCCATGGAAAAATGGAGCCGGGGAGTCACGCCGGAGGAGGTCTTGCGGATGATCAAACGCTGGATGATCTACCGCTGTCTGTTTGACGTGAAGCAGCATTTGGCCACGGGGGTCGAAACTCTGCTCTCCCTGGCCGCCATGCGGGAAAGCAATCGTGGTGAACGTCAACGCAGCCGGATCACCACCAGGAATCTCCTCTCGTCCGGAGAGGGGCAATAATCCTGTTTGAATGGTTTTCACTAAAGGAGTAATCGAAATGAAAAAAATAAGTGTTCTGGAACTGCTGATGGATCAACAAGACGAAGAATTTTCCGAAGCGGTCAAGCATTACGAGCGAAAAGAGTACGCCGGAGCCAGAGAGGGTTTCGAGAAGCTGGCCCAACGGTCCGACCCTCAGGCGCAGGTCAATCTGGCCCTCATGCTGCGGGATGGACATGGCGTGGCGGCGGACCCGGTGACCGCCCACATGTGGCTGGAACTGGCTTCCCGTTCCGGGGATGAAGTGGCCATTCAGGAGCGGGACGGCTTGCAAAAGAGTCTTCTGCCACAGCAGGTGGCCCAGGCCACGCAACGGGCGGATGCCTGGCGATCCACCTTGTGAGGCGTTTTGAGCGTCGTTCCACCGGGAGATCGCCTGACGTTAGGTGTGGTCGTCGCAAACCCGGTAAAGGGAGGGGGTCCCGGTGATCGAGATGTCCAAATGGCAGGCATTGCATCGACATCTGTCCAACACCACGGAT
>JADGCR010000295.1 GCA_015228895.1 Magnetococcales bacterium | reverse complement strand
AGGGTGAAGATCTCCACCTCGTCCGGGTTGGGATAACCGATCGCCTCGGCGTCCGCGTCCTGGATGACGAACTCCATCTCCGCGAAGAAGTCGAACGGGTTGATGACGATGAAGGCGATCTCCGGCTCGTCCACCGATTGCAGCCAGAAGAAAGAGGAGTCCTGGCCATAGGGGAAGAGCAGGAACCGTCGGCTCAACGGGAACCCGAGCAGTCCTTCGTTCAGGATGATGACCTCCTGCTCGTCGAACTCCAGAACGCCGAACCGGGTGCCGTGAATTTCCATAGTAAAACCTCCGCCCCCATGAAACCTATCGAATGAAATCAATTAATGATGTATTCAAAACTTGCCGTTCCGTGGCGGTCATCACCTGCATGGCCTGGGACACCCGCTCCATCTCCGAGATCACCTTGAACAGATCCGCTTCCACGTTTTCGGCCTTCACTTTGGTCAGGGTGGCCTCGTTGGCCTCCAGGGTGGTGTGCACCGCGTCCACCTGGACATTGCGCACCCCGGTCACTCCCTGGAGATCCGACACCTGGGCGCGGGCCTCCTGCACCCGGCTCAACTGGAGGGCCACCTCCGTGGGATCGGCCCGCAGCAAGGCGCCCCGCAACGCGGCCATCGCCCCCAGGACACTGACCCCCCGGCCATAATCCCCCTTGCCTTCCAGAAGCTCCTGGCCCGTCACATTGCCCGGCAGGGTCCCCCCCTGCTGCACCCGCACCGGACGGTCCTCGTGACCGCCCTGATACTTGGGAACCACCTCGAAATAATAGACATCTCCGGTGCGGGGCGTTCCGGCGACGGTGAACTTGACGCCGCTGCCCAGATCCAGTTGCCCGGCGGTCAGGGTGGTCGGGGGTTGGTCCACCCCGTTGACGTTGGCCTGATACTGCCCCGTGGTGGCCAGATACTTGACCTGGACACTCCAGGGCAGATCCGCAGGCGCGGTGCCCGCCGTCACGCTCGCGGTGAAATTCTTGTAGGCGTCCTGGATCTCCGTGACGCCGCGCAGATTGGCCGCCACCTTGAAGGAGAAGAGATCCCCATCCTGCGGCGGATCGACGATCTTGAACTTGACCCCTTCCCCCAGGTCCAGCTCCCCGCTGGCGTTCAGGCTGGCCGCGGCCTGGGCCACCCCGTTGACCGTGGCGGTGTATTGATTGGTGGCGGAGGCGTAGGTGACGTTCACGGTCCAGGGCATGCCGGTCGGGGTGGTTCCCACCGTGGTGCTGGCGGAAAAGCCCGCGTCCGACAGGGTGCTCTTTCCTTCCGACTTCACCCGCACCGGGGTGGCGCCCAACGAGGTGCCGGTGAACGGAATGGTGGTCCGGCCCCCGCCGAACAACGGCACCTCGTCCAATTCGGAATTGGCGCTCTTCATGATGTCGTTGTACCAGGCGAGGGGATTCTCCGCCGCCGCCTTGAGGATGTTCGGATTGCCATCCACCATGCTCTCGCCCATTTGCAGGACCAGATCCTGGGCATCCAGAAGAGCGTCATGAATATGACTCATATGGCTGTCACCCAACCCCAGACGCTCGGAAGCGAACGCGGTGGTCTTTTTCATGCTCTGCACCCCGGAGAGGTCCGCGGAAAAGATCATGTGCCGGTAGACACCGGAAGGATCGTCCGCGGGACGGTTGGTGCGATTGCCGGTGAGGCTCTGCTCCTGGACCTTCAACAGGTCCTGCTGCTGCGACTGCATCGCCTGGGCGCCGGTCTTGAACATCAAATTGTGGGTAACACGCATCGTCTTCGCTCCCTCAAACCATTAGACCATTTGAATGATGGTCTGCATCAATTCGTCCGCCACGCCAACCATCTTGCTGGAAGCCTGAAAGGCCCGTTGAAACCGGATCAGATCCGTCAACTCCTCTTCCAGCGAGACCCCGGAAATCGACTCCCTGACATCCGCGATGAACGACTGGGAGGCTTGCTGGGCGGTCAGGGTCTCCTTGTTCTGGCTGATCTCGGCCCCCAACTCACCCACCAGGGTGGCGTAATGTCCCGTCAGGGTGGCGCTGTTGCCGAACAACGGGAACTTGGTGGTGCGCATGGCGCCCAGGGCCAAGGCCCCCTGACTGTTGGCGTCGTCGAAGGAGACCGCGGTCGGGGTGGTCAGGCTGTTCGCATTGAGGCGTCCCACCCCCACCAGATCCGGATCGGTGATGAGGGCGGCGTTCACCGCCAGATCCCCGACACCATGACCCCCGAACAGGGCGCCCACCCCCAGAGCCGCCAAAAGTCCGGTCTGATCCGTGATGACTGCAATTTTCTCGCCAGTCGTTGCAGCCGTCAGTTTCAACTTGTTGTCCGTGATGGAAGCCGTGACTCCGCTGGCGTTGCCATTGGCGTTGAAAGCCGTCACGATCTCCGTCAGGGACATGTTCCGGGTGATGGCCACCGCCGTCTTGGGGGAAAGATTGTCCCCATTGATCCCGGTGGCGAAGATGATATTGCCGGCCGTCACGCGTTTGATGTCATCCGGCGTCTTAAGTCCGTTCTGGACCGCGGCGTAAGCCTGGGCGGCGGTGCCACCCCCGTTCACGGTTTCCGCGGCCACCACGATGACGCGGGCGGCATCCTCGGAAAGGGTGCTGCCGCTATCCGCCGTCATGGCGGCTGAGACGATCGTGTCGATCCCGTCCCCGTTGGCGATGCCGGCGGCGATGGCGGAGGCCACCGTGGCCCGGTGGTTCACCGGGACATCGGTTTTCGCCAGGGCGGCGGCGACCAGAGTGTCCACTTTCGCCGACGTGGTTCCGGTCAACGACACGGTCTCGATGGCCTTGAGAACGCCCGCCGCCGAGGTGTTGTAACTCACCAGTTTGGACAGGGCCGTGCCCTGATCCACACTGCCCAAATCCATGATCCCGGTGACGGAAGAAACCATATTCTTGTTCACCGACTGGGAGTGGACCCGGTTGAACTGATAGCGCACCTCGTCCGCCACGCTCTCCAGGCGGGTGAGATAGCCCCGGGCGCCGTGAATGACCTGATCCCGCAACTCCAGCAGCCCCCCCAGTTGCCCGCCCCGGATGGTGTCCAGACCCAAAGGCCGCTCACCGATCTTGAGACCCTGGAAACCCGTGGTGGTAATATCCGCACTCCGGGAGAGGGTGGCGGAA
>JADGCR010000294.1 GCA_015228895.1 Magnetococcales bacterium | reverse complement strand
CCCTGGACGGGACGCTGCGGGCCATGCGGGTCACCGGGGAGTTGACGGTCAACCGCTCGGAATTCTATCTCCCTGGTGGCGGCAGCGCCGACATCACCGTGGTGGAGGTGGAGGGAAGCTCCGGGGAGGAGTCCGCCCCCCGGGAGGGCGCCGATGGGATTTCCGGCATGCAAACCAGCCTGGATCTGGCGATCCGGATTCCGGCCCGCTCTTTCATCCGGGGCCGTGGTCTGGATTCGGAGTGGCAGGGGGATTTGCGCGTGACCGGTCTGCTCTCCGAACCCCTGGTTTCCGGGCAACTGGGGGTCAGGCGTGGGCAGTTGGATCTGCTGGACCGGCGTTTTGTCCTGAGCAACGGGGTGTTGGCGTTCGATGGGGTGTGGCCGCCCGTGCCCACGCTTGAGTTGGAGGCCGCGGTGCAGCGGGCCGAAATTCTGACCCGCATCGGACTTTCCGGTGTGGTGACCCGTCCCAGGGTCACCCTGTCGAGCGAGCCGGTGATGTCGGAGGAGGAGATCCTGTCCCATCTGCTGTTCGACCGGGCCACCGACAGCATCACCCCTGGCCAGGCCCTGAAGCTGGCCATGGCGTTGAAGACCTTGCAGGGGGGGGGACCCGGCATCATGGGAAGCGTGAAACGGGAGCTGGGCATCGACCGCCTGGAGGTGGGGGGCAATTCCGTGGAGACCGGCACGGTTAGTGCTGGCAAGTATCTGACGGATGACATATATTTGGAGGTGGAAAAAGGTTTGAAAGCCGATTCCGGCCGCATCAATGTCGAGGTGGAGATGACTCCCCGGCTTTTTCTCAAGACCGGGGTGGACGCCAAGTCCAACGGCGATATCGGTGTGCAGTGGAAAAAGGACTACTGACGACGTGTGATTGTGGGAGAAGCGTGATGGATCGACCGGTTTTTTATGATTGCGATGACTCCGAACTGCTCAAGGAGATCGCCTGCAAGGCCCCCCTGAAACTCAAGACCAGAAAACTCATCGGCGCCGCCACCGGGGCGGCCACGGGTTCCGTCATTCCGGGGGTCGGATCGGTTCTGGGTGCCCTCATCGGCTACTCCGTCGCCGAGTCCCCCTGGGTCGAACAAAAGGTGCGGAATCTGGTGGATCGACTTCAGGACACGGACGACACGGAGTGTTGACCTCTTTCGTCCCCCACCCCCATGGAGGCTTCGATATAAAAGGCGTCCAACTGGCGGAACAGATCGTCACGCAATTGATTGAAGTGGCTCATGGACTCCTGAACCGCACTCCCGGCCTTGTGTTCCTGGATGATCCTGCTGGCCAGTTGATGAACCTTCTGATGCGCCCCATCCACCAGACGGTATGAGGGCAGGGATGCGAAACGACCCCCGCCGTCCGGGGCGAAGAACCATTTTCCCAATTGGCAGGCGTGATCGTCGCAGGCCTCCTGCTCCGACATTTCGCTGGCTCCGGTCACCAGGGCCTCCAGTTTCTGCAACCACTCCAGGTGGGCGCTCTTGACCCGCAGCATGTCGAACGGCGGGGTGCCGGTCTGCAATCTGGACTGAACCTCCTGCAAACGATCGGCGACACTGCTCAGGGCGTCGATCAGAAAACTGATGGTGTTGGCGGCGGACTGGAGACGATGCACCGCGTGCTGCGTGCTGCGCATGTTCTCCCCCATCTCCCTGGAGGCCACCAACGTCTGCGCCATGGTCGCCAGCATGGACTGGGCGGAAGCGTTGCTGGCCGAAGAGTGGCTGGCCGTGACATCGATGGCCGCCAACATCGAACCGGCCGTTTTCGCCAGTTCCGTGGCCCCGTTGCCCAGTTCTCCGGAGGTCCGGGCAATCTCTCCCACGGCGAAGGACAACTCCTGAAAGCCGCTGGTCACCTCGATCGCGGTCTGATTGACCCCCGCCATGGAACGGGTGATCTCATTGGCGGCCAGAGCCTGTTCGTCGGCGGCGGCGACGATCTCCTTGTTGAGACCACCCAGACGGTCGATCACCTTGGAGATCTCCTCCACCACATCCGCCGCATCCTTGGCATGGCTCTGAATTTCATAAACCCGCTGGGCGATATCCCCGGTCGCCTCCGCGGTTTGACGGGCCAGAGCCTTGACCTCGTTGGCGACCACGGCGAACCCCTTCCCGGACTCCCCGGCCCCCGCGGCCTCGATCGAGGCGTTCAGGGCCAACATGTTGGTCTGCTCGGCGATGTGATTGATCGTCTGCACGATCTGACCGACCAGGTGGGCCGATTCCGTCAATTTTTCCATCACGACATGACCGTTGCGCGTCTGCTCGATGGCCCGCGCCGCCTCGGATTCGGCGCATTGACACCGCTGCCGCACCTCTTCCTGACTCACGGTCAGACGGTTCATGCCGGTGGAAACATCGGAGATCATTCCGCCGACGTGTTGCAGACTCTGATGCGCCTGCGCCACATTCCGGCTCATTTGTTCCGCCGCCGCGGCCAGGGTGACGGTATTGCCGCTCCCCTGGGCCGCGGAGGAGGAGACCCTGGCCGCGGCCAGGGACAGTTCATCGATCAGGGAGGCGATGTTCGCCATGGCCTCCACGATGGCTTCGGCCCCGACCTTGACCTCCTGGCGGATCAGCCATTCCAGGCGCTCATTGTCCTGGCTGGTTGCCGTGGTGACTTCACGGACCCTTTGGGCGACGCTGTCCAGACGCGCCACCGCGGCCGCGATCTGATCGCTGACCGGAGGGAGCGTGGCCATGCCTTGCAGACGCACCTGCAAAATCAGCTCGTGCAGCCCGACCGCCATTTTTTCCACCTCACCCAGCAACCCGGCGCTCCCTTTCACCTGTTGCGCCATGGTCAAATCCCCTCGGGCGATCCTGGTGACCAGTTGACGCACCTGTTCCGGTTCCCCGCCCGTCTGCCTCATCACCCGGCGCATGCCGTGGAAAGCCACCGCCACCGAGAGGCACAGCAACAGGCCAAACACCAGAAACGCCCGCAGCATGAGATGACTGGAACGGCTGCCCACATCCTCCCGAAGGCCGGCGGTTTTTTGTTCCATCCGGGAATGCAGCTCCGTGATCAGGGATTCAAGGTCTCCCAGACCGGAACGCGTGGCCTCGATTTCCGCTTGCAGGGCCGCGCCGCTCCGTTCGGCCCCCCCGCCCCCCTGTTTGACG
>JADGCR010000293.1 GCA_015228895.1 Magnetococcales bacterium | reverse complement strand
TGCAGCACCAGCCGGTTCATGCGCGCATTCAGATGATGCAGCATGCCCGCGGCCACCAAAAACGAGAGCAGCAGAAAGGTCAACAGAAAAATGAACCCGCCATAAAGGCGGGTTCGAATGGAAAATTTCATGGGCATCAACCTGATGGCTGGTTGACGCTCAAGGAGCGGGCACCCCTGACAAAGGGGTTGGATGCCACCCCATGACGGCCAACATGACAAAGAATCCGATCACATAGCCTACAGGTATATGCCATCCGTGCCGCACCCACAAGAATACCGATCTGGCTTCGGGAATAATATTGGAAATGGCCACGCCCGCCGAGGAGCCGAACCAGATCATGGAGCCGCCAAAGCCGACGGAATACGCCAAGATGCCCCAGTCGTATCCACCCTGTTTGATCGCCAGTGCGGTCAAGGGGATGTTGTCGAAAATCGCGGAGACGAATCCCAGCACAAGGGAGGCGGTCCAGGAAGCGGGGGGGAGTTTCTCCACCGGCATCAGGGAGGCGCAGGTGACCAGCGCCAACAGAAACAGGGAACCTTTGGCGGTCTCCGGCAGCAATCCCCAATTGGGGGCGCGCAAGGGAGCGCTCACCAGCAAAGCCACCCATACCGCCACGCCGATGAAGGGAAAGCTGTCCGCCAGATGGGCGAACCGCAGATTGATGGTGACGTTGGTGACGATGGCGGCGATCAGAATGAAGAACACGATACCTACCCGCGCCTTGTCGTAGTGGCCATCGTGACCGGCGTTGACGACCAACTCCGCGTGTTTGGCCTGTTGCATGGAGGCGGGAATGCCGAAGATCACCAGGGCGACGACAGAGGCCACATAGGCGTGGAGCACATCCACCGGGCTGACCCCCGCGATCCACATCATCGTGGTCGTGGTGTCCCCCACCACGCTGCCGGCCCCCCCCGCGTTGGAGGCGGCCACAATCGCCGCCACATAACCGATATGCACCCGATGCCGGTAAACGGACCAGGCGATGGTGCCACCGATGATCGCCGCGGCGATGTTGTCCAGGAAGCTGGAAAGGACGAAAATCAGCGTCAGCAGGACAAACCCGCCCTTCCATCCGGCGGGGAGAATGCGGGGAATCAGTTCCGGCACCTGGCTGCGCTCGAAGTGGTCCGCCAACAGGGCGAAACCCACCAGCAGACAGAAAAGGTTGGCCAGGATCACCCATTCATGCCCGAAGTGGGCGAACAACCCGGTCAATCCACTCCCATGTCTGAAGCCGGTGACCAGGAAATTGTAGCCCAGAATGACCGTCAGGCCACCCAGGGCCACTTGCAGGGTGTGCTTGTGAAACAGGGCGACACCGATCAAGGTGGCCGCGAACAGAATAAAATCCATGGGAATCCCGGCCATCACCGGGCCATCGATCCGGGTGGACGCCCAGGCATCCATGGGCAGCAAGGCAGTCAAAACAAGATAGCCAATCGTTCGTGTTGCCACTTTTTTGTTTCCTTTGAAATGGAGGGCCAGGATTGGAGCGCTCAAACGACTTCGATCCCTACGGAACCGGGGTGGATGGTGGTCGCACGGTTTCCGGTTTGACCGGCATGCCCGGAATTTGAATGTGTCCGGCCGGTTGTGGGGCGACGGGCAGCAGAGGTGCCGCGGACGCACCGGAGGGGGATGAGGAGTGGGGAACCTCCTGCAGGCCGGGTTGTTTGGTGGGACGGGTCTCCCGTGAGATCAGAAGTTCCAGACGATGATTCTGATTGCGTCCCTCAGGGGTGGCGTTGCTGACACGGGGCATGGTATGCCCCATGCCCCGCACTTGAAGTTTTTGCGGGTCCACGCCGCCCTCCGCGGCCAGGAACTGCACCACGGCGGCCGCCTCGGAAGCGGAGCGTTCCCAGTTGTTGGTGAATGGCGCTGGCGGGGCGTGATCCCCGGTATGTCCCTCGACACGGACCAGATTGGGCAGATCCTTGATCAGGTTGGCGATCTGCAACAACATGGGTTTCACCTCCGGACGCACCGTGTGGCTTCCCGGCGACAAAACGAGGTCGGGATGCATGCGCAACAGGAACCCCTCCTCCAAGGCGATCAACTCGGCCTCGCCCGCGTCGGTGTTGTTCTCCAGAATCACTTCCAGCTTTTCCTTGAGGCGCACCAGGATCAACTCCTGTTGAAATTCCATGGCGATCAGCTCTTCCCCGGTTGGCAAGGGAATGATCTGCTGGATGCGTTGAATGCCGAAAGCATCCTTGAGCGAACCGGACGCCTCGCTGAATTTGACTTTATCCATCGTTGACATGGAGATCAACAAAATGAAAAAAGTCAACAGCAAGGACATCATATCCCCGAAAGTCAGAAGCCAGGCGGGCGCCCCTTTTTTGCACGGAGGACATTTGGACATCACCAGATTCCTTTCCTGACGACAAAGTAACGGTCCGGCCTAATCGAAATTTCTCATCGCGGGGGCCACGGCGGTTTTCAGGGAGATCTGCAGCATCCGCGGATTGGTGCCTCTCTGGATGCCCACCAGGCCGTCGATGATGATCTGCCGGATCAGTTGTTCCTTCTGACTGTACGCCTTCAGTTTCACGGCGATGGGCAATGCGATCAGGTTGGCGATCAGGGCGCCATAGAAGGTGGTGATCAAGGCCACGGCCATGGAGGGTCCAATCTTGGAAGGGTCGTTCATGTCCGCCAACATCTGCACCAGTCCGATCAAAGTGCCGATCATGCCAAAAGCCGGCGCGGCTTCTCCAATCCCTTCATAAATGGCGATCCAGTTGGTATGCCGGTCGTTCAGGTAGCTGATCTCCTTGTCGAGGACCTCCTGCAAGAAGCCGGGGTCGGATCCATCCACGCAGAGATTGATGCCCAACTGAAGAAAATTGTCATCCACCTGGACCTTTTCCAGCGAGAGGATGCCATCCTTGCGCGCCAAATTGGCCAGATTGGTCATCTGGGTGACATACTCCTCCGGATTCCTGGGTTTGTTCACAATGGCCTTCATGAAGATGCCGAACGAAGTGAACACCTCTTCCATGGTATTCTTGATGAACATGGTCGCGATGGTGCCGCCAAACACAATGATCACGCTTGGGATATCGACGAACAGGGAAAACTTGCCCCCCATCAGGATGGCCCAGACCATCAGGAGCAAACCGGAAACGAGGCCAATGATC
>JADGCR010000292.1 GCA_015228895.1 Magnetococcales bacterium | reverse complement strand
GACAGTTGTAAGAAACGTTGAGTTGGGCGCCATCGAACCAGCGGATGTGGGCCCGGTTGAAATCCCAGTCCAGAACCGTGTCCCATTTCTTGAACCAATGAATCAGCGATTCCGCCTGCTCGCCCCAGAACCCTTCCGGATCGTTGATCGACCGGGCGTACAACTCGGCATAGCGCTCTTTGGTGATCAGGGCATTGGCCGCAACTTCCGATGAAACCGGATAAATTTTGTCGCTACTCATGCATTTGACTCCTTCAAATTGGCTTGACTGGCAAAAATGTGACATATCAGCATAGCCTGATAAACCCTTCACAACAAGGTTTGTCGATGCATCCCACAAAACCGGACTGTGCATTCTTCCATCGCAGGGGGTATCAAGGATGGGAGTCGCCGGTCAGACGACGCGACATCCCACAAAACCGGACTGTGCATTACTTGCTTTCTGTCGCAGGTGAGTATCAAGGGCGGGAGCCGCCGGTCAGACGACGCAACTCCGTGGTCACCTGCCGCACCACCCCGGACCAGTCGCCAGGCCGATGCTGACGAAACAGCCGCGCCAGACCCGGATACCAGGGTGAGTCGGCGCGCTCCTCCAGCCAACGCCAATCCCCGTTCCAGGGGAGCAGCACCCAAAAAGGTTTGCCCAACGCCCCGGCCAGATGGACCACCGCGGAATCGACGCCGATCACCAGATCCAGTTGCATGACGAGGGCCGCCGTGTCGGCGAAATCCCGAAGCGACCCGCCCGGCTGGAACAACTCCATCCCATGGGGGGGGGTGCGCCCCTCCTCCTCCCCCGGACCGAGTTGCAGCGTGACGAAGGAGATTCCAGGCACGTCCCACAACGGGGCCAGCAGGGAGAGACCGGGCAGGGAACGGTTGGCGTCGTTGGCGTGGGCGGGATTCCCCCTCCAGGCCAACCCCACCCGGAATCCGGGCCAGACGGCCCGATCGCGCCACAGGGCGAGACGTTCCGGCGGGGCGGAGAGATAGGGCAGCCTGGCGGGAATGGTCGCCAGGGTGGTATCCAGATGAACGGGAATGGAGAGCAGAAAGGTCCAGAAGTCGTGTTCCGGGGCTTTTCCCAACTCCTCGGGGGCGAGCATCCGGTCCACGCCCGCCAGGGAGGCGCACAACACCGCCAGGGGGGCGGGGCAGACCAGGGTGAGCAGACGCGCCCCCCCGGCCTTCAGGAGCGGGAGATATCGACCGAACTGGATCAGATCGCCGAATCCCTGTTCACTCACGATCAGCAGGGAGCGGCCGGTCACCCGTTCGCCCCGCCACATGGGGTATGGCAGCGCCACGGGCGGGACGCGCCAACCCGTTTTGCCGGGGTGAAAACGGGCGTCATGCAGGGACCACCCCTCCCGGAAGCGCCCCAGGGAGAGACAGAGCAGACTCAGGTTCCACCGGGCATCCGGGAACTCCGGTTGCAGGGTCAGGGCCTGGCGGTAGGCGCTCTCGGCCTCCACGAACCGTTTTTGTTCCTTGTGCAGATTGCCCAGATTGTTGTGAATCTCCACCCCCTGGGGATGGAGCGCCAGCGCCTGCCGGTAGGCCGCCTCGGCCTCGACGGGGCGCTGTTGCTCCTTCAGCAGGTTGCCCAGGTTGTTCAGGAGATCGGCATGGGCCGGTGTGGTGCCTGTCGCCTGCCGGAAGACCGCTTCGGCCTCCCGATACCGTTTGAGGCTTTTCAGGAGACTGGCCAGATTGATGCTGGCCTCGGCGAAGTCGGGTTGGCAGCGGATGGCCTGGCGGAACGCCTCCTCGGCCTGGTCGAGGCGTCCCGCTTCCTGCAGGAGCAGGGCGAGGTTGTAATGGAGCGCGGCATGGTCGGGCGCCCGTGCCAGCGCCTGACGATAACAGCCGGCCGCCTCTGCCAGATCCCCCTGCCGGTGCGCCAGGTCTCCCAGATAGACGGACAGTTCCCAGTCTCCCGGAGTCCGTCGCAACCCCTGTTCCAGGCTGTCCCTGGCCTCGGCCAGCCGCCCCTGCCCCATGCAGGCCAGAGCCAGCATTTTCCAGCCCTGCCCCGCGTCGGGAAAGGAGGCGATCATGCCGTGGGCGACCCGCTCCATTTCGGCATGGCGGTTCTGGCCCAGCAGGTCGATGGCCTCTCCGAGGGCCGCTTCGAGGATCACGGAGTCACGCCTCCGGATTGGCCAGAAACCGTTCCCCTTGAGGGCCGAAAAATGCCCGCATCGTGGAAAAAAAGTGATTCAAGCGATTATTATTATCGGGAGCAAGCCATTTGGTCCACCGCATCGTCACATTCCCCATCAACATTCATCTTCAAATCAATCTCGCAATAGGCGCACAACCCCTGTTGGCAGGCATACAGTTCATCCCGGAGCCTTTTATAGGAATTTCCCTGATCCGCATCCTTGAAATCCTCCCAGGTGGCATCGGGTTGCTGTTGTGAGACGTCAAAAAATAAGCACTGATACAATCCGTGCAAATCGCGATGGCATCCAACACGGCACTCTTGCCAGCCCCATTAGCTGCCTGAGTGGCGCAAGATGCTCAAGCAACTCACGCTTATAGTCAACCTCCTCATGCGCATACGCGATAAGAACCTTCCAGGCCATTCTTCAACTCCCCCGCTTCAAGACCCGGTAACACTCCGCCAGAAACTGATTTTTCTTGATCGGCTTGGTCAGAAAGTGATCACACCCCGCCTCCAGGCACCGCTCCCTTTCCCCCGCCATGGCATGGGCGGTCAGGGCGACGATCGGAGTGCGACCCCCGCCCCGGGTGCGACCCCCGCCCTGCGCCATCTCCAGACCGCGGATCACCCGCGTGGCCTCATAACCGTTCATCACGGGCATCTGAATGTCCATGATGATCAGATCGAACGCATCCCCGCCGAAACACCGATCCACCGCCTCCCGCCCGTTCTCGGCAAAAGTGACCCTGTGTCCTTCACGTTCGAAATAGGCTTGCAACAACATGCGGTTGTCCAGCGCATCATCCACGACCAACACCCGCAAGGCGACAAACGGCGCGCTCGCCGGCGCTTCCGGGACCTCCTCGACGGGCTGGCTGGTCTGCAGGGAGAAATCCATCATGAAAGGCAGCGTCACATAAAACACACTCCAGCCCCCCCCCGCCGTGTTCCACCCCACCACCCCCCCCATCGCCCCGCCCCCGCC
>JADGCR010000291.1 GCA_015228895.1 Magnetococcales bacterium | reverse complement strand
GTCGTTCACATGCACCCCGATCGCCCGCCAAGTTCACACGGCATCGGCCAGCACCGCGACACCAGGCAGATCCTTGCCTTCGAGCAACTCCAAAAACGCCCCGCCGCCGGTGGAGATGTGGGAGATTCTTTCCGCCACGCCGGCCTGGGCGATCGCCGCTTCCGTATCCCCGCCCCCCGCCACGGAGAGCGCCTGACCGTCGGCGATGATCCGGGCCAGCTCCAGGGTGCCGTGGGCGAACGCCGGGATTTCGAACACCCCCACCGGGCCATTCCAGACGATGGTGGCCACGGAGGCGAGGCGGGAGGCGTACAGACGCAGGGTCTCCGGTCCCACATCCAGCCCCATCCATCCATCCGGGATCTGGTGGGCCGCCACGATCCGGGTGGGGCCGGAGCCGTCCCGGTGCTGGCTGATGACCGCGTCCACGGGCAGCAGCAGGTCCACGCCCGACTGTTTGGCGTGCGCTTCGGTCCGGGTGGCCACGTTCAGCATCTCCTCCTCCACCAGGGAGTCGCCCACCGTTCCACCCCTGGCTTTGAGAAAGGTGAACGCCATGGCCCCCCCCAGGAGTATGGCGTTCATTTTGCCCAGCAGGGATTCGATCAGTTGAATTTTGGTGGAGACCTTGGAGCCGCCCAGCAGGGCGGCCACCGGGCGTTGGGGTGCGATCATGGCGCGGTGGAAGAACTCCAGTTCGTCGGCCATGAGCAGACCGGCGACCGCGGGGGGAACCAGTTTGGCCACGCCCACGTTGGAGGCGTGGGCCCGATGGGCCGTGCCGAAGGCGTCGTTGACCACCACATCCGCCAGTCGGGCGAATCCTTTGGCCAGCTCCGGGTCGTTTTTCTCCTCCCCCGCATGGAAACGGACGTTTTCCAGCAGCAGCACCCCTCCCGGAGGCAGGCGGGAGACCATCTCCTCCACCCGGGGACCGACACAATCCGGGGCCAGCGCCACGGGCTGCCCCAGAAGTTCCGTCAGTCGTTGGGCCACGGGCGCCAGGGAGGGGCCCACCCCCCCTTTGGGACGTCCCAGATGGGAGGCCAGCACCACCCGCGCGCCCTGTTCCATCACCCGGCGAAGGGTGGGCAGGGATTTCCGGATGCGGCTGTCGGAGCTGATGCCCCCGTCCGCCGTCAAGGGGACATTGAAATCCACCCGGATGAAAACCCGTTGGCCGGTGACGGAGAGATCATGGATCGTGCGTTTTTTCATGGTGTGGTCGGCTCCTCGTTCGTGTCTCGTTTTCTGGATCTTTCCCCTCTGTCGCGTCTCCATCTTATACAGGTTTCGGGGGAAATGGGCAATGACGACCAGGAGGGTGTCATGTGTGCGGGATCTCCTGGATGCTCTCCAGCAACACCTCCACCCGCGGGTCGTCCGGTGGGGCCCCATTGAGAACGTTGCGGGCGATGGCCTCCCGGAGGGCGGTCCGGTCGCCTGCGTCCAGGGCGGCGAGATAGGCGTTGCGGCGGCCGGTGCCCTGGGCCAACAGTTTGTTCATGCGGGCGGCCATGCGGATGTCGGTCACGCCCCGACCGCGCAGGCTCTCCTCGAACCCCTCGAAGGTCATCTCCCACAAAAGCCGGGCCAGTCCGGTCTCCCGGGTCTGGTGATGCAAGTGGTGCAACGTGGCCGCGACCTGCAACACCATCACGTCGAAACGGAGTGGGAAATCATCGGACACGCCGAGACGCTCCCCGGCGGTCAAGGCCAGGGTCCGCCCCGCCAACTGGTCGTAAATTCCCATGGCCCGGGCGCGCAACGCCTCATGATGCATTTTTTTTGCCTGTCGTCGCTCAAACCACCACATGGAAACTTTCCTCCCGCACGCGCTAAAGGGTATCATGTATCCATCAGGTCAACGTCTCCACCACGGGAAGACCCATGAAATACTTTATCCGCTCTCATTCCGTCATACCCTGCACCCTGATCGTTGCCACCCTCTTGACCGGCTGCCAGGCGCAGATGCATGAAAGTGGCATCATCCTGGCCCCGGATGCAACGGCAAAAATTCATCCCGGCGTCACCACGCGCTCCGAGGTTCTTGAGCTGCTCGGTCCGCCCACTCTGGTCAACACCTTTCGCAGCAATCGCTGGCTGTACGTGCAGGACCGGAAGTTCAAGAACATGCAGCGCACCTTCTCCAGGGTCTCCAACCGGGTCGAAATCACTTTCGACACCAGCGGCGTGGTGACGGACATCAAAAAGAATTTCGATGACCAGTTGTGGGACCCCACCAAGCTGCCGGATGCCAAAAACAATAAAGGATGGGTGAGCTGGATCTGGGATGGCTCCTATATCCGTCCGGCCACCAATCCCAACGCCCCCCCGGAAGTCCAGCCGGTCAATCCCCCCGAGGTGGCGGCTCCCCCGCCGGAACCCCCCGCGGAAACGGCACGGGAACCGGCGCCACGGAAAAAATCCTGGTGGCGTTTCTGGTCTTCCGACGCAGGGGAAGCAACCAGGCAATGACCATCGCCCTGATTGGTGGCACCAGCCTGTTGGAATCCCACCGTTTCCGCGACGCCTCCACGCGGCGCATCCTGACGCCCCATGGCGCCGTGACCCTGCTGGAGCAAAACGGCCTGCTTTTTCTGCAGCGTCACAGTCTGGGCAGTTACACCCCGCCCCACCTGATCAATCACAAGGCCAACATTCACGCCCTGTGTCAGGCCGGGGTGAAAAGGGTGCTGGCCATCAGCTCCGTCGGCAGTCTGCGCCGGGATCTCCCTCCCGGCGCGTTCATGATTCCGGACGATTTTTTCGCGCCCCACATCAACATCTCCTATTTCGAGGATGCCCGTGGTCACCAGACCTCGGGGTTCCACGCCAAATGGCGCGCCACCCTCCTGGAAACCTGGCGCAAAACCGATCTGCCCCCGCCCATCGACGGGGGGGTCTATTGGCAAACCCGGGGACCCCGCTTCGAGACTCCGGCGGAAATCCGTTTTCACGCCCCTTTTGTCCATGTGGTGGGCATGACCGTGGCCTCGGAGTGCATCCTGGCCGGGGAGTTGGAACTCCCCTATGCCGCCCTGTGCATGGTGGACAACTATGCCAATGGTCTCACCGACGAGCCGCTCACCTTCACCGCCTTCAAGCAGCAGGTGCGGGCCAACGAGGAACGGGTGCTGCTGGCCATCGAAACCCTGTTATT
>JADGCR010000290.1 GCA_015228895.1 Magnetococcales bacterium | reverse complement strand
GACTGCGGGGATAGAAAGGCGTGGTCTCCGTCTGTGGCGACTCCTGCACCAGCCCATAAAGCTCGCTGGTGGAGGCCTGATAGAAACGGGTGGTGTGTTCCATGCCCAGGATGCGTATCGCTTCGAGAATCCGCAAGGTTCCCAGACCGTCCGTGTTGGCGGTGTATTCCGGGGTTTCGAAACTCACCGCCACGTGGGATTGGGCGGCCAGATTGTAGATTTCGTCGGGCTGGGTCTGCTGGATGATGCGGATGATGGAGGTGGAATCCGTCAGGTCGCCATAGTGGAGAAAAAAACGGACGTTCTGCTCGTGGCGGTCCTGATAGATGTGGTCGATGCGATCGGTGTTGATCAGACTGGTGCGCCGTTTGACGCCATGAACGGTATAACCCTTGTCGAGCAGCAGTTCGGCGAGGAACGCCCCATCCTGTCCGGTGATTCCCGTAATCAGCGCTGTCTTGTTCATCGGGCCATCCCGCGGGATTGCGGCGCTCATCCCAGGGTTTCGAGATAGCTGGCGTAGGCCTGGGCCACTCCGGCGCGCAACGGGGTTTTGGCCCGCCATCCCAGTTGGGTGATGCGGGTGACATCCAGCAGTTTGCGCGGGGTGCCGTCGGGTTTGCTGGTGTCGAAGACGATCCTGCCCGGAAAGTCCACCACCTCCATGATGGTTTCGGCCAGCTCCCGGATGGAGATGTCCGAACCGGTGCCGATGTTGTAGAGACCAGTGCCGATTTGTCGCTCCATGAGCAGGATGCAGGCGTCGGCCATGTCGTCGGCGTAGAGGAATTCCCGCCTGGGAGTGCCGGTGCCCCAGACCACCAGTTCGGAATCCCCCCGTTGTTTGGCCTCGTGAATCTTGCGGATCATGGCGGGCAGGACATGGCTGTTGGCCAGGTCGTAGTGGTCGTTCGGACCGTAGAGATTGTTGGGCATGACGCTCAGATAGCGGGTGCCGTGCTGGCGGTTGCAACTTTCGCACAGCTTGACGCCCGCGATCTTGGCAATCGCGTAGGCGTCGTTGGTGGGTTCCAGCGGTCCGGTGAGCAGGTACTCCTCCTTGATGGGCTGGGGGCACGCCCTGGGGTAGATGCAGCTGGAACCGAAAAAACAGAGGTCCTGGATGCCGGCTTTGAGAGCGCCGTGGATGAGATGGTTTTGAATCGTGAGGTTTTCGTAGATGAAATCGGCGCGATAGGTGTCGTTGGCGTGGATGCCTCCCACTCTGGCGGCGGTGATGAAGATGTAGTCCGGCTTTTCCGTGGCGAGAAAATCGAATACCGCCCGCTGCTCGAAGAGGTCAAGCTCCTGACGGGTGCGGGTGAGGAGGTTGTGGTATCCGCCCTGGCGCAGACGGCGCGCGATGGCCGAACCCGCCAGACCCCGGTGACCGGCGATGTAGATTTTGGCGTTTTTGTCGATGGGCATGAGGGGTGCGCTCCAGACGTGGTGGTGTGGAATGGTGTCTGAATGTTACGCCACTCGCGGGTTTTGGTAAAGGATCATGGTTGTCCCTCCCTGGCCTTGTACAGTTGTACCGCCTGGCTGGCTGGCGGCGCGGTGATGCGCTCGAAGTGCTCCTGAATGAACTGGTGGGTGAGGGGGTGGGTGTTCTGGTAGCGCAACGCGTCCCGCCCATCGAGGGGAAAATTGAGCAGCATGATGAAACGGGGCGCCGCCTTTTCGATCCGTTCGATTTCAGCCAGTTCAAAAGCCGGACCGCGGGGCAGAATGGGGAAGATCTCCCATGACGGGGCGTGGCGGTCCAGCAGGGGATAGGCGCTGGGCCAGATGGGAACCACCATGATCGGTTGTCCATCGGGTGCGTATTGCCCGGTCAGTTGGCGTAAGATGCGTATATTGTTGGCGACATTCACCGGGACTTCCAGGAGGCTGCCGGAAATTTCCACCTCTTCGCACGGGGTCGCCCCCCAGCAATCCCAGTTGGGATGGAACACGTGCACCACCCAGAAAGAGGTGGACCCCAACAGGGACAGCATCAGCCAGCGCCTTCCGGTGGTCAGCGACGCCGCCAGCAGCAGGCAACCCAGCATGAAGGGGAGAATGCCGAAACTCAGGTGGAAGATGTCGCTTCTGGAATAGGCGTAATGGGTGTAGGGCAGGGCCAGACAGGCGGCGGCCACCCAGGCGGGCGGCACCTCTCCTCCACGCCATTTGCGCCGGAAGACCCAGACGACCGCGAACAGGCTGCCAGCCGCCAGGGCGATAAAGTAGAGGCTCAGCAGCGCCTCGGCCACATTGCGGCCCAGCGGGGCTTTGGAGAAATCGAGCTCCCATGGCATCTGCAAGGCCAGGGAGAGATTGGTGGCCCGGCTTTCCAGATAGTACTGGAGCACCTGCCAGTAGGCGTCGGCAAAACCGGGGACGAAGAGCATCATGCCCGCCATGGGCGAGGAACCCAGCACCATCCCCAACAGCAGATAGCGGATGGGTTGACGGGTCCGGTCGGGGGCGACGGGTCGGATGCGCAGCCAAACGAGGATCAGCGACAGAGCGAGGGTGCCGTACAGGGCGTGATTTCTGCCTATGAAGGCGATCAGCCCCAGACAGAGACCCGCGATGAAGTGTCCGCGTTCCCGGGGAAAGCGCACCAGATGGGCATAGGAGCCAAACAACAGCAGGGAAGCCACATAGTCGTGCATTTTATAGTACACCAGCATCCACATCACCAGGATTCCGTTGGCCAGCAACAGATGGGGCGTGATGCTCCGGGTCGTGGAGCGGGCGAGGGTCAGCAAGGCCACGAACACGCCCAACACCTGGAAAAGCGCGGTCGCGGTCCGCAGGGTGATGATGCCGTTGTCCCCCGCCAGTTCCATCCAGGCCGCCACCCACAGGTAGCGGCCCGGGTCGTAGGCTTCGAAGTCGCGTATGGGGATCTCTCCCAGCAGGAGCTGCCGCGCGCCGTACCAGAGGTAGCCCTCGTCCCACAGGTCGAACCCTTTGTGACCGCGCCAGATGAACAGCAGCAGCACGGTGACGGCGGCCAGCATGAAGATTTGCAGCGTGAGGGGTATGGCGCTTTTTCTGCAGGGGGCCATCTCGTTTCCTTGTTTTGTTTCCCGCGGGTTTCCCCGGACCGGAAAACAACCAAAAAAAAGACCCAGGCAGAACGTCTGCCTGGGTCATCTGTGTCATTTGGA
>JADGCR010000028.1 GCA_015228895.1 Magnetococcales bacterium | reverse complement strand
TGTGGCACGTTCTGATCCTGTTTCTTCCATATGATTACATTATGACACGCTATCAGTTGATAAAGGGCTATTATATGGACAACAAAAATAAAAATGATTTTGTGCGCAGTCATACCCTTGATTTGGATCAATAAATGAAAGGCCAAACAGGCAGAATCGTGCGCTATGATATCTATTTCCCGGCAGTCCAGGCCAACAAGGCATCATGAACAGACTCGCGGCACAAATCACTTACCAGATCTCGCTCTGCATGCTCCGTGATCGTGGGGGATTGCACCGGAAACTGCGGGATTTGACCCGGAATTCCCACGCCGGAACCGTTGATCCGGCCCTGCTCGCCGCTCTGCAGGAGGAGATCGGCCAATCCATCGAGACCCGCGCCAAACGACGCGCCTCCTTCCCCACCCTGCATTTTCCCGCCGAACTGCCGGTGGCCGCGCAACAGGAAGAGATCGCCAAAGCCATCACCCACCACCCGGTGACCATCATCTGTGGCGCGACCGGCTCCGGCAAGACCACCCAGTTGCCCAAGATCTGCCTGAAGTTGGGTCTGGGAAGCGCCGGTCTGGTGGGGGTGACCCAACCCCGCCGCATCGCCGCCCGCTCCATCGCCGACTTTCTGCGCGCCGAGTTGCAAACCGGAGAGAACCGCCTGGTGGGACACAAGGTCCGTTTCAACGACCACACCTCCCCCGAAACCCTGATCAAGGTCATGACCGATGGCATCCTGCTGGCCGAAATCCAGAGCGACCGCCTGTTGCATCGCTACGAAACCATCCTGGTGGACGAGGCCCACGAACGGAGCCTCAACATCGATTTTTTGCTGGGGGCGCTGAAGCAGATTCTGGCCAAACGCCCGGAATTCAAACTGATCATCAGTTCCGCAACCCTGGACGCGGAGAAATTCTCCCGCCATTTCAACAATGCCCCGGTCATCGAAGTATCGGGACGCACCTATCCGGTGGAGACCCGCTACCGCCCCTTGCGGGTGGAAGAAACCGAGGAGAGCGAACGGGAAGAGGCGGAAGAAAGAAGCCTGGAAACCGCCATCGTCGAGGCGGTGGCGGAACTCTCCCAACCCGGCATGCACGGGGATGTGCTGATCTTTCTCCCTGGGGAGTACCTGATCAAGGACATGGGGGAGACCCTGCGCAAACAGGTGGGACCGGGGGCGGAGATCCTCCCGTTGTACGCCCGTCTCTCCAACGCGGAGCAGCAGCGCATTTTTCATCCCGGCGTGGCCCGGCGTCTGATCCTGGCCACCAATGTGGCGGAAACCTCCATCACCGTGCCGGGAGTCCATTATGTGATCGATACGGGGCTGGTGCGCATCAGCCGCATCAGCGACCGCATGCGGGTGCAACGGTTGCCGATCGAAAAGAACTCCCAGTCCTCCGCCAATCAACGCCAGGGACGGTGCGGACGGGTGGCGGACGGCATCTGCATCCGTCTTTATTCCGAGGAGGATTATCTGTCCCGCCCCCGGTTCACCGACCCGGAAATCCTGCGCACCCCGCTGGATGCCGTGATTCTGCAAATGAAATCCATGGGTTTGGGGGAAATCGAGCACTTCCCGTTCGTGGATCCCCCCACCCCCTGTGCGATCCGGCACGGCATGCGTTTTCTGGAGGAGTTGGGAGCCATCACCGAGGCGGGAAAGTTGACCGAAGTGGGCCGCCAACTGGCCCGTCTTCCCCTCCCCCCCAAACTGGGGCGCATCCTGCTGGAAGGAGGCAAACAGGGACGCCTGACGGAAATCCTGATCCTGGTCGCCGCCATGACCCTGCCCGATCCCAGGGAGGAGCCGCTGGAAAAACGGGACACCGCCCGCCAGCACCACGCCCGCCACACGGATGCCCAATCCGACTTCATCGGAATTCTGAACCTGTGGCGCTTCATCCAACAGGGCCGGGAGAGTCACCCTTCCGGCAATGGTTTCCGTCGTTTTCTCAAGGAGAACTTTCTCTCCTGGGTGCGGGTGCGGGAGTGGACGGATATCCATGGCCAATTGGTGGAAATGGCCCGGGAGATGGGGCTGCGTCCCAACGAAACCCCGGCTGGCTACGGGGAAATTCATCAGGCTCTGCTCCCCGGACTGCTGGGCAACGCCGGGTTCAAGAGCGACATGAAGGAGTTCACCGGGATGCGGGACAGCCGGTTCGCGCTTCACCCCGGTTCGGCCCTGCACAAAAAACCTCCGGCCTGGGTCATCGCCGGGGAACTGGTGGAGACCACCCGCCTGTATGCCCGCCTGTGCGCCCGCATCGAGCCGGAGTGGCTGGAGGTGGCGGCGGGTCCATTATGTCGCCGCAGCCACTCCCTGGCCCACTGGGAGAAGCAACCGGGCCAGGTGATGGCTCTGGAGCGGGTCACCCTGTTCGGGCTGGTGCTGATCACCAACCGCAAGATCCATTACGGACCGGTCAACCCCAAGGAGGCGCGGCAGATCTTCATCCAGTCCGCCCTGGTGGAGGGGGATTTCAACTCCTCGGCCCTCTTTTTCACCCACAATCAGGCCATGATCGCCGAAGTCCGCGACCTGGAACACAAATCCCGCCGTCGCAATCTGCTGACCGAGGATGTGGAACGGTACGCCTTCTACGACGCCTCCATCCCGGAGAACATCCATACGGCGCGCCACTTCCACGAGTGGTACGCCAAGGCGCGCAAACAGGATCCGAAGATCCTTCATTTCACGGCGGATCAGGTCATGCGTGGAGGGGGGGAGGGCATCTCCGGGGAGCAGTTCCCCGGTCACATGGTGATCGACGGTCACGAGTTTGCCCTGGAGTACACCTTCGACCCCGGGGGTTTCAACGACGGGGTGAACGTGCTGATCCCCATGCCCCTGCTCAACCACATCTCTCCCCTCCCCTTCGAGTGGCTGGTGCCGGGGGTGCTGGGAAGCAAGATCCTGGCGTTGCTGAAAGCCCTGCCCAAGACCCTGCGGCGTCCCCTGGTGCCCCTGCCCCAGACCGCCGAATGGTGTATGAGCCATCTGAATGGCCATAATGGGTCATTGAAGATTGCGTTAATTCAATTATTGAAATCCAAGATCGCCATTGACATCCCTCTGGACGTTTGGCAAAACGCCACCCTGCCGGATCACCTGCGCATGAATTTTCTGGTCATCGACGAAATCAATGGCCGGATTCTGGGGCGGGGACGGGATCTGGAGCTGCTGAAAAAGGAGTTGGGGGTGGACGCCCGCACCCGTTTTCAGAAAGTGACCAGGGTGGAGTGGGAACGGAAGGGGATGATCCGCTGGGATTGCGGGCCGTTGCCGGAACGGGTGAGCCTGGAGGTGGAGGGACGCACCCTGTATGGCACCCCGGTATTGCAGGACGATGGCACCTCCGTCTCCCTGCGTCTGATGGACGACCCGGACCGTGCGGCGGAGATCCACCGTTGGGGGTTGGTCAAGCTCTTCATGCTGCAACTGCCCGGAGTGCTCCAGTCGATCAAGCGCAAATGCGTCTTCTCCCGCGAGGCCCAGTTGCTGCATCTGTCCGTCGGGATGCACAATCACCGGACCCGAAGTTCCCTGTGGGAACAACTCATCGGACGGGCGGTCGCGGAGGTGTTTTTGCCGGAGGAGGGGGAAAGGCTTCAGGATGAGAGCGCTTTTCTGGCCCGTTTGCAAGCCGGGCGGGGCCGTCTGGCCAACCAGACGGACACGCTCTTTGCGCTGGCGCAACGGATTCTTGCAGAGTACGCGTTGGTCAACCGGATCCTGACTCAGCCCCAGCCCCCCACCATAAAAGGGGCCGTGGCGGATGTGACCGAACAGTTGCAATCTCTGTTGCCACCGGATTTCCTGCAAACCACCCCCACCCCCTGGCTGGAGCGTTTGCCCAAATACCTGCAGGCGATACGCATCCGTCTGGAGCGCTGCGCCCGCGATCCCCTCAAGGATACCCGCAAGGCCAGTGAAATGCGGGTCTACTGGCAGGAGTACCGCAAACGGGAGCAGCGTCTGGCCAAAGAGAACCTCCGCGACCCGGAACTGGAAACCCTGCGCTGGATGCTGGAGGAGTTCCGGGTGTCACAATTCGCCCAGGAACTGAAAACCGCCCTGCCCGTCTCCCCGCAACGACTGGCGGCGCAATTGCAAAAATCGGCCGGTTGAATGCCCCGCGCTCCCAAACGGGCCTGGCGGCATTCTCATGGGCAACCTTCATCAACCAGCGGTATGTTTCGTTCTTCCTGGTGGAGCGGCCCGGCATGCAGACATCTCACCATTCGGTTTGCGCGGCCTCGCCGTACACCATCACCCGGCCCCCGTGACGCCGCACCCAATCCTGCGCGGCGGAAGGGGTTCCGAACGGGATCAGCTCCACCGTCCCCATGCCACCGCTCCGGCTCGCGCCCAGCACGAAATGCGCCTCCCTGGCCTCGATCCAGGTGCCGGGTTGGGGATGGTCCCACTCCGCCCGTCCCATATCGTTGACGTAGAACGCCAGAATGCGCCGCGTCTTCCCTTCATGCCGCAAATAGGCGAAGGCATCCCGCATCGAAGAGAACCACAACGCCCCCGGTTCCCCCGCCACATGAATCTGTCCCTTGGGACCGACGTGTTCCGCCAGGTTCATGCCGCAGTAATACCCTTTCGTGTCGCCCGCCGGTTCCAAAGGGGGGGGCGTCCCCTCCTGCGGCGCGGCGCAAGCGGTCAGCAGAATCAAGAAAATCAACGACCAGCGCGACCATTTCATGTTCGCTCCCTCACAACTCCCGCTTTCTGAAGACAACGATGGCCCCCAACAACGGCACCACCATCCAGACCAGCAACATGCCCAGCAAAAAACCGGGAGAGAAATCCACCTGACCGCTCAAACCCGCCAGACCGGAAAAAGTCCGAACATTGTCGAACGCCGTCAGGTTGAACAGACGGAAAATATCCGCCGGATTCCCCAACAACAACCAGGGAAAGAGCTGTTCATGGATCTGCCCCTTGGTGGCCACCAGCACACCCAGCAATCCCATATCGTACAGCACCACAAACAACAGCCACACCCCGATGGCAATCCCCGCCGCCGCGCCCCGCTCCCGCACCAGCGCGCTGACCAGGTAGGCGATGGCAATGAAGACCGCGCCCAACAACACCGAACTCCCCAACAAAGAGCCAAAGGCATGCCAACTCTGGCTGTCCGCCCCCTCCCCGCCCAAACCCACGGCCAAACCGGCGGAACCATAACCCACGATGGTGGACAAGGCCAGCACCCCCACATGCCCGATGAACTTGCCCACCAGCACCTGACTCTTGGTCACCGGATAGGTGAGCAGCAACAGCAGGGTGCCCCGCTCCGCCTCACCCACCAACGCATCGTAAGCCAACATCAGGGCGATGAGGGGCAACAGAAAAATGGTCAAACTGGAGAGACTCACCACGGTGATGGCCAACGGCTTGGCCCCCAAGGTCCCGGTGGGCGCACTGCCCAGAAACGCCAGGGCGAACGCCAAACCCGCCAGCAGCAGGGTGGCACTGACCACCCACCGGTTACGCAAGGCGTCCCGCACCTCCTTGCCCGCGATCACTCCCACCGCGCTCATCGGTTCCACCAGATGAAACAATCAATGACCAAAATGCACATACACATCATCCAGACCCGGCAATTGGATCTCCATGTCCCGCACCAGGGCACCCAGTTGGCCGATCCGCCGCAACACCGCCATCTTATCGGGAACCGGGCACACCACTTCCAGGGACTCCCCACCCAACCGGCTGACGGACAGCCCCGTCAACTGCCGGGTCACCGCGTCGGGGTCCTCCGTCGTCACCCGGAAACGCACGGGCAGATCCGCCCGGCAACGCAACTCATCCAGCGTGCCACAGACCACCAAGGCACCCTGTCGCAAGATGATCGCCCTGTCCGTGCGGGCCTCCAGTTCGGTCAGGACATGGGAGGAGAGCAGCACACTCACCCCATCCCCCCGCAACTCCTGAACAATGCGATAAAACTCCTGACGCAGCATGGGATCCAACCCGGTGGTCGGCTCGTCGAGCAGCAACAAGCGAGGCCGCCCCAGCAACGCCTGGGCCAACCCAAGACGCTGGCGCATCCCCTTGGAGTAGGTCTTGACCCGCCGCGTGGCCGCGTGCGCCAATCCCACCCGTTCCAGCAATGTGGCGCAACGTCCCACCGCCTCTCCCTTGAGCCTGGCATAAAAATCCAGGGTGTCCCGCCCGGTCAACTCATCGTGGAAAATGACGTTTTCCGGCAAAAAACCGATCTGACGCCGGAATGCAAGCGGTACCAGCGCAGGATCCCGCCCCAACACCCGCACACTGCCGGAGGTGGGACGGGTCAACCCCAGCAACAGTTTCATCAGAGTGGTCTTTCCCGCCCCATTGTGACCCAACAAGGCCACACACTCGCCGGGGGGAACCGCGAAGCTCACCCCATCCAGAGCGCGATGCCTGGGGTAGTGCTTCACCACGGAATCGACGACAAAAGCGGCCTCGCTCACCTAGGGGTTCTCCTCCAGCAAAGCGTTGGGCCTGCAAAACGTTGATCTCCATGCCTTCTACGTCGATCTTCGCTCACCTGGGGGTCTCCTCCAGCAAAGCGTTGGGGGGTGGCGCCATCAAGGGCCAACTGTCCACCACGCCACCCGGATTGAGCGCGGGAAACTGACTCTGGGCATAACGCAAGGTTTCCATCACCGGACTGGAAAGCAACAGTTTGGCCAAGGGATAGCTCCACACCACCCGGTCCATCAGGGTGTTCGGGCGATAGGCCACATCCGCGATCCCGTCGCCGTTCAGGTCGAAGGCCGGATTGTCGCTCCAGTAGTTGCCCCGCCGCTCCCTGGACCACTCGTAATGCACCATGCCCGAATATTTCACCTGGGTACGATTGTTGATGAAGGCATTGGCGTGCATCTCGTTCTTTTCCGATCCGCCGGTGAAATGGAGACCGATCTCGCACCCCTCGAAGTGGTTGTGATGGAACCGGTTGCCCGACGCGGTATAGATGAAGGCGCACTTGTCCCGGGTGTTGCGCACCACGTTCCCCGCCAACTCGGACTGGTGGGATGAGTGCAGCATCAACCCGTGGTCCCGGTCTCCCAGGGAGGTGTTGCGCAGGACCGTGAGGTTGTTGGAATACATCAGGGCAAATCCCACCGCGTTGCCCACCGACAGGTTGTCGGTCACCACCGTGTCGTTGGCATACATGGAGTGCACGGCAAAACGCAGATCGGCAAACCGGTTGCCCCGGATGGTGTTGCCGTGGGCGGTGTGGGTGTACAGGCCATCCCGTCCCCCCTGGATGCGATTCTCCTCGAAAAGCGACCCGGTGGTGTTCCAGAGGTTGATGCCATTGCCACGTTCGTTCAGTCTGACATCGTTGCGACCGGCAATGACATTGCGCCGCACCACCACCTCCATGGCCCCCTGGACCGCGACGCCGTAAAGATTGCCCGTCAGGTGGTTCTCCTCCACCACCGCCCTGGCGGCGGTCCGGGTGAGCAGGATGCCACTGTCCAGATCGGCCTCCACCATACCCGATCCCGTCAGGGTCAAGCCGCGCACCACCACATCGGGTGCGGTCACGACCAGTGCGCTGCCCCGGCCTCCCCCGTCCACCACCGCTCCGGTCTCCCCCAGCAGGGTGAGGCTCTTGTCCACCACCGCCGCGCCATGGTTGCCAGCCGACAAGAGGAGGGTCTCTCCAGGCTGCGCGCTGGCGATGGCCTGAAGCAGACTCCCGCCGCCCGGTGCAACGACGGTCTGGGCCCGTCCCATGGCCGGCGCCGCAAGCAGGCCAACGGCCAGGATCACCCTGGCCGTTGGCGACGCCACGATGGGGAACAAAGCGTTACGCTTCGACAAACATGCGACCTTGCATTTCCATGTGCAGCGCGTGACAGAACCACTGGCAATAATAGTACCACACACCGGGCCGATCGGCCTTGAAGGTCACCGAAGAAGTGGCGCGCGGACCGACTTCCATGCAGACGTTGTGACCCACAACGGTCAGTCCATGGGTCAGGTCCACCACTTCGTCCACGTTGGTGACGACGATCGTGACCTCATCCCCCTGTTTGACGGTGAATTCGGTCATGCTGAAGGTGGGAGCGTGGCTCATCATGTAGACCCGCACCTTTTTGCTCTTTTCGTCCCGGACCACCTTGCTGTCCTTGCCCAGCACCACGCCATCCTTCCTGGCCATGGCGTGCAGGTCGGCGAACATGGGATCATCCATCTTGTAGACTTCGGACGGATTGACCTTGGATTTATGCACGATGATGGCATCATGAGGTTCCGCGAAGGTGGGACCATCGTGGACCAGTTTCATCTCATCGCCGGAGATGTCGATCAGTTGATCGTTTTCCGGCTTCAGGGGGCCGACATTCAGAAAACGGTCCTTGGAAAACTTGCACAAGGCCACCAGCCACTTGCCGTCCGCGTCCTTGCTCTCCGCCATGGAGGCGTTGGTATGACCAACCTGATAGTGGACATCCAATTTCTGACGGATGGGATTGACCTTTTCCCCCTTGAACTGCCTGATGGCGTCCTCGATGTTCCATTTGACGATCTGGCTGTCGAGAAACACCGAGGTATAGGCATTGCCCCGGCCATCGAAGGTGGTATGCAGCGGACCCAGGCCGATCTCAGGATTGGCGATGATCACCTCCTTTTCGCTGATCTTGCCCGCGAAGAGTTCATCCACCTTGTCCCAGGCGATGACATAGACCGTGGGAGAGAGCTTGCCGCTCACCACCACATGCTTGCCATCCGGGGCGGCGTTGGCGTCGTGGGGATTGCTGGCGATGGGAATGTAACGGGTGAACTGGGATTTGGCGTCCTTGCGGCCATCCACCACGGCCACGCCGGCGATCATCTCCACCTTGCCCGCCTTGACCGCTTCCTCGATGGCCTTGATGTTGAAAATCACCACATGGTCGGTTGGCGCGGCGGTCATGTCGGCGGTGGTGAAACCCTCCTCCGAGTTGTAGCAGGTGGAAATGGCATATTTGCCCTGATAATCCGCGTCACAGTTGTCCAGGTTGCCGCTCACCTTGACCTGCCAGGCCATTTTCATGGTTTCGCCATCCACGGCGGAAAAAATACCGACATATTTCTTGGGGTCTTGCATGTCCCGGCCATCGTTGGGCAGCGGGGTGCGCATTTCACTGTTGCAAAAGACATAGCCGGTTTTGGGAAAACGTTGCAAACGCAAACCGTGGATGGCGTGGGCGTTGGGAATTTCCAACACCTTGTCGGTCTTCATGATGTCGATGCGGATGCGGGCGACGCGGGTGTTGGACTTGTCGTTGATGTAGAGGTAACGCCCGTCGTAGCTGCCGTTGGTATAGGACATGCGGGGATGGTGGGTGTCCCCGTGGTCATAGGTGACCATGCCCTGTTTCTTCAGGAACTCCCTGGTTTCCGGGGTCAGACCTTCGGAGAGGATCTTCCTGCTTTCGTTGGTCAAACCCCAACCCGTGGCGCTTTCCCGATTGAACACCGGAATGCGCATCAATTCGCGCATGGAAGGCAGACCCAGCACCCGCACCTCGCCGGAGTGACCGCCGCTCCAGAAGCCATAGTATTCATCCAGTTGTCCGGGGGGAACGTCGGCCTTGCCGGCGGCGACCGCGGCCAAAGGCAAACCCGCCATCGCCGCCATCGCACCGCCACCCACCACGGCGCTGCCAGTCACTCCGGCCAAACCGCCCACAGTGGCCACTTTGATGCCGGTGCCCAAAAGATCACGACGGGTCAAACCTGGTTTGCTCTCTTCAGACATGATTTCCTCCCATGGAAATTGAGTTATGCCACCCACAGCCGGGTGTGTGATTTCACACACTCCATGGAAAACTTAAACACAACCAAAAAACCATGACAATCCAGTACCGCATGAGAATTGATTTGCATCAATTACGGTCGGATTTTTCCGCATCCTCCCCATCCCGCGCGGCGGCGGAGGCGCGACGCTCGCGCCGATTGCGTCGCATGATCAGCGTGGGACAGACCGCCTCGTTGACATAATTCAGTTGGCAACGCAGACAGTAAAGACATTCGTTGGGATGAATCTCCCCATTGGGCTGGATGGCTTGCACCAGACAATCATCGCCGCAATTGGAACACAACTCGCCGCACTGCCGGCGACGCTTGAGCCAGGCAAAAATGCGCATGCGTCCCGGTATGGCGATGGCCGCCCCCAGGGGACACAGGTAACGACAAAAGAAACGCTCCACAAACAGGCCCGCCACCAGCAACGCCACGGCCCAGCTCACATAGGTCCATTCCCGATCGAAACGCAACAAAACCACGGTCTTGAAAGGTTCCACCTCGGCAAGCATCTCGGCGGTGGCCAAAGAGGAGAGGGAGACGCCCAACAAACCCAGAAACAGAATATACTTGATGGCCCACAACCGCTCATGCCAGGAAAAAGGGAGAGAAAACTGGGGAACGCCGACACGACGCGCCGCCCAGTTGAGCAACTCGTGCAAAGCGCCAAATGGACACAACCAGCCGCAAAACGCCCCCCGTCCCCAAAACAGCAACGACAGGGCCGTGGCGCACCACAGAATAAAAATCAGCGGTTCGATGAGAAAGAATTCCCACCGGAACCCCCCGATCAGGGAGTGCAGAAAGGTGAAGACGTTCACCACCGACAGTTGGGCCTGGGCGTAACCGCCGATCCACACCACCGAAAACAGCAGAAAGCCCCGCCGCAGACGAGTCACCAGCAGGGGATGGGTAACGAACAAATCCTGGAAGAAAAACAGGATGGTCAACACCACCAGCGAGACCCCCAGGACGATGATATCTCCCGTCCGGTCCTGCCAGACCCGCTGCCACAAAGGAGGCTCATCCCCCCCCGGAGTCGCGTCCACGGAGGCCGTTCCGCCCGCCACGGGGGCCGGAACAACCGATTGCACGAATCGCCCCGGCAGGAGGTAATCCAGTTGAAAACTGGTGAAGGCCTTCTCGATGGGACCGATGGGACGATGGGTCAACAATTCCAGGTTCCAGGGACGGGCCGGATCGAAAGCGGTGCCGGTTGGCAACTTGAACAAGCCGATCTCCTCGAACTCCGGCATGCCCTGGCCCAGATCCCTCAGCCGACGGTACTGGTAATCGTGCAGCAAGGTGCTGCCCCCATCCTGATTGAACTTGAAACGATCGAAAATCCCCCCCCGCACAAACCCGGAGCCGCGAAAGGAGTAGGAACCATTGGCCATGATCAACACCGCCTGCTGACCGGGTTCCAGCCAATCCTGCAGGTTGCGGAACTCCGCATCCCCCAGCAGATTGCGGCCAATGGCCTCCAGGGAGACCATGGCCACATACAGATCGATGAACAACGAATCCGCGGGTTCCACCTTCACATAGGGTTCACCAGTGCCAGCGCCGATTTTCACGAAGGCTTCATCCACCTCCCGTTGTTGCAGCAGCAAGCGTCGCACCGCCCCCTCCCCCAACAGGGCGTTCCAGTCGGCCGGGGCGAAAGGGGGATTCAACAGCGTGGCCGCGACCTTGGGAGGGGCGCTCTTGCCGGCATTGGCCACCCGCAGGGCGGTGCGACGAATGCCGTCGTTGATGACGATGGCGGTGACGGTCGCTCCACTGATGGCGTCAACCGCGTGTCTGCCGCTGCTTTTTGCCTCTTCCAGGGGATTGCGACCAAGATAACGGCTGACGAAATCGAACAATTTCTGCTCTGGAATGCCCACCAGCAAAATCGGTTCCGCATGCTTGACCACCTTGGCCCCGGTGATCACCCCTCCCCGGGTCATGCCCACCAGAATATCGATGGGTTTTCCGGAATAACCGATGTCGCTGGTGCGAAAGACATAACCCACCGGCTGATGGTTTTTGTAGGCCAGGGCCACAGGGGGGGTGCCGGTCAATGCATCAAAACGGTCCCCCTCCGGAAAAACCTCCACGGGTTGCGCCGGCACGTCATACGCGCCAAACTCCCGCGCCCAACCCTGGCCGCTCCACACCAGCAGACAGACCAGAAACAGGATGACCCGCCCCACGCCCTTCGTGACCTCCATATCCGCACACTCCTGAAAAAACCCGCGCTTGCCCATCCGATGACGAAGAACCACGAAACACTCCCACCGCACTCCGGAAAAGCGGGCCGCCCGGGCTGGAACCATTCGACATGGGAACGACCAGCCAATCATTCAAGTTATGGCGATCCTCTGGAAACTTGACAGCCGGTCGCCCGCTTGATGGCTTCCAGGCGACTCATGAGCAGCTTGACCGCCTGTTGCTGGACTTTCACCTTCATCTCCGGCGGCAGAACGGAAAACCGTTTCTCTTCCAACTGGAACACCAGACTCTTGGTGATGGCGATGACGTTGGTGGTTCGCATCTGACGGGCCACGAAAGCGATCTCGCCAAAGATGTCGCCCGGTCGCAAGGTGGCCAACACCGATTCCGGTTGACTCTGCTTGGTCACCTTGACATCGCCGCTCACCAGCACAAACAGCGTCCTGTCCACCCCGCCCTCCCGGATGATGTAATCACCCGGCTTGAAGATCTTGAAAAATCCGTTATTATGCACATGTTCCATCTCATCGATGGTGAATTCGCAAAAAAACGGAATGTCACCGAGACGCTTCTTGAGTGTTTCGAACGTATCCATTAGGGCTCTCTCCATGCGCGACGACTGGCTCATTACCCTGGAACAACGCCAGGTGATCCACCGGGAGACCGGTCTGATTTTTCAGTTCCGGCCCAGTCTGGATGGCTCCGGCGCCATGAGTGTGGACACCCCCAATCCCGAAGCGCTCCCTCCCGCCACCCGACCCGATGCCATCATCGCCATGACTCAAGCGGCCTGGTCGGCCTACGCCCAAGCCGCCGAAATCGCCCTGGGTTTGCAGGAAAAGTGATGGTATCGGCAGAAACCAATCAGGCAAACTTGAACAGGCGGTCAAAATGGGCCGCGGCGAAAATCTTCTTCAAATTCGCGTTGCAACCGCATATGGTGACCTTGGAGGCGTTGCCTCCGGCCTGCTCCCGCAACATCAGCAGCATCCCCAGGGCCGCGCTGTCGATATGCTCCACCGCCGAACAATCCACGACCACCGGCAGGGCGGGCAGATTGTCCAGATTTTTGAATGCTCCATGAAACTCGCGGTTGACCTGATAATCAAACTTGCCGGAGAGTTCAATGATCAACGTGCCCGAGGAGGCGCCTTCCCGGACTTCACGCACCAAAACCCCCATGCCCAATCTCTCCTTCCAAAGGAAAACCCGATCAAGCGGAATCCGGCGGGACATAACAGGGGCAAGGCACCTGAATCAAAGGCCGCTCCGGATGATCCAAACGAATCGCCGACAATTTTCCACCATAGACACACCCGGAATCCAACCCATAAAACCGCTCCCGCAGGGTCAGACCAGCCGCGGCCCAATGCCCGTATACCACGGTTTTACGGCCGGGCCAGCGACCCAGCTCGTGCCAGGCCCTCCAGGTCGCACCCTGCTGTTGCTGACAGGGCCCCGCCGCCGGCCCCGGATTCGACCACAACAATCGACCGTTCTCATTGGAAAGACGGATTCGGGTCAAAACCAGAAAAGCGAAGCGCAACCGGGCGAGAGGATCCGTCACCTCCGGTTCCGTTTCCGGGAAAACATCCGTGAAACCTGCAAAAAACGAGCCGATCGCCTCATCATCCAGCAGGATTTCATGCAACCGTTGCGCCCGGTCAACAGCGTCCGCCAGACTCCAGCCTGGATAAAGACCGGCATGGACCATCAGGGCATCCAAGGTGTCATCCTGATACAGGAAGGGCAAACCCCGCAACCAGGCGTGAATCTCCCGGACATCCGGGGCCTGCGTCAAATAACCCATCTGCGCGGTGAACGCGGCATCGCCATGACCGCTCAAGCCAATGAGGGCGCGGGCCTCGTGATTGCCCATCAGGGTGATGGCGCTCCCCCCCAGATCCCGCACGAAACGCAGCACTCCCAGGGAATCGGGACCCCGGTTGATGATGTCCCCCACGAACCACAACCGATCACGACCGGCCCGGAAATCCATCCTGGCCAGCAAGGTTCGCAGTTCCTCCAGACAGCCATGCACATCCCCGATGGCGTAGACGGCCACGACAACGACTCCTCAGCCCCACCGGGAAAAAGGCGTGCGTACCAGATTGGCATTGAAATACCGGGGGTCCGAGGAGACCTCCTCACCCACCCAGGAGGGCAATGCCACACTCTGGTTTTCGTCGGTCAACTCCACTTCCGCCAGGATCAATCCCTGATTCTCCCCCCGGAACTCGTCCACCTCCCACACCAGATCCCCCAAGGGTATCCGGTAGCGGACCTTCTCGATCAAGGGACGCTCACACAACGTCTCCAGCATAACGCGGGCCTCGTCCCCGGGGATGGGGTATTCGAATTCCAGTCGGGAGATCCCTGCGGAGACCCCCTTGATGGTCAACGTGGCCTGATCGCCCACGAGGCGCACCCGGACCACCCGCTCCTTGACCGTTGACAAAAATCCCTGCTGATAATCCTTTCCCTGACCAAGAGAACGCCACGCGTCACCCCGGACCAGAAACTTCCTCTCGATCTCTCTGCCCATGGTCCCCACACCTCCTTATGGTATCAGGTCTTCCGTCCAGGGGGCATCCAGACCCACCGGATTCTCGTCGCCCCGCAGCACGGAGGCGAACGCCAGCATGGCCTTGCGGGCGCTGCCGATGGGATAATAAAAGCCATCCCAGTTCTCGTTCCCCTCACCATCGTGGAGATGGATGACATGATCGAACTTCCAAGCCTCCCGCATCTCCGTGAGGGCGCTGGAACACTGCTTTTCGATGTTTTCCAGATCCCGCAGGGACAGATACATCTTTTGCCGCGTGGTGCGGTGCAACAATTTCCGGCGTTGCACATCGGCGACAAACTTGTTCAAATCGACGCTGATGGGCAGGGACTTGAGAGAAAGAATCTCCTCCCTGGAAAGGGGCGAGAGAAAAATCGATACCGTGGGAAACTGGTCACACAGGCCCGCATCCCGCAAACTGCCCGGAACAAAAGGATTCACCTCGAAGAAAGGGGTCTGGCCCGCATTCAGAATCCGTTGAATCTGGGCCACTTCCAGGGCCTGCAAATCCCCGCGGACGTCGGCGACGATATAACCATCCTTGCCGCGCAACGCCTCGATCGCACCACGGGGACGAAAAAAATAGTCCACCCCCTCTTCCTCTCCCGGTCGGGGAGCGCGATCATTGAACAGCACGAGCCTTTTGAACGTGGACATCAATTCCGGATAAAAGATCCGCATGACATGGATCAACGGCCCCTTGCCGACGCAAGAAGGCCCTGACAAGACGACAATTCGCTGCATTGCATACTCCTTGAGCATGAATTTCCCGGTTTTTTCCCTGACAAAAAAAAGCGCGGTCCCAGGAGATTCCACTTGGTGCGGGGATTTGGAATACATATGGAAAATGTTCCCCCGCGAATCCATCGAGATTCAACGATTTTCCTGCGTTTGTCAAGCCGGGACAAAACCGGGCAACCAGCGCGCCATGACCAGGGCATCCTCCCGACCGCAGGGACCACGATAATATCCGGGACGGGTGGCGAGGGGTCGGAACCCCATGCCCTGATACAAACGCAACGCGGCCAGGTTCGACACCCGCACCTCCAGCAACACTCCCCGACTCCGGGTGCGCGACGCCTGTTGCAACACCCCGCGCACCATGCGTCGCCCCAAACCCTGCCGCCGGAACGCCGACGCCACCCCCAGTTTGAGCAGATGCCACTCGTCGAACTGCTGCCTGGCCACCACATAGCCCACCACCGCCCCCTCCCCGGTCAGCATCACCCGTTGCCAGGAGCCGAGCGCCAATTCGTCCCGGAACATCTCCACCGGCCAGGGGGTCCGGGAAATCCGCGCTTCCAGGTCCGCCACCTCCCCCAACCGCCCCGCTTCCAAACTCCGGGTTCGGATCATCCGGTCGCACCCGATCGTTCCTTGGCGTCGGAACGCCGCAAATAGAGCGGCTCCAGCCACTCGTCCGCCCCCTGCGCCCGCTGTCGGGCCAACCCCCCCAATCGCACCGGGTCCAGCACCCAT
>JADGCR010000289.1 GCA_015228895.1 Magnetococcales bacterium | reverse complement strand
GTGATCTCCCGGGTCACCTGGATGTCGTAGAACACCTTGCGAACCGGCTCGATGCCGCACCTGGCCAGTTCCGCCCCGGAGAAGGTGAAACCCCGCTCCGCCAGCCAGCGGGTGGACACCCCGCTCTTGACGTTGCGCACCCTTTCCAGACATCCGGCCTGTCTGAGTTCTCCCTCCCCGACCCCCAGCTTCACCAGGTCCCCCTGGGTCAAACGGTTTTCGGTGGCCGGAAGACGCACCGTCCACTTCTTGAGGAGGGTGATCCCCAACTGCTCCAGCTTCTGCCGGGCGATCCGCACTCCGCGCTTGATCAGTCGGTCCGGGAGGATGCCCCCCTCCTTGCGGATCATCGGCAGGTCAAAATGCAGGAGTTGGATCGTGTTGAGCAGATCGAGGCGTTCCAGTTCCTTCAGGGTCAACCACTCCCGCCAGCCATCCAGTTCGATGACCTCCTCCTCCGGAATCACCTGATCCTTGTACAGGATGATGCCGGCAGCCAACAGGGCCTCCAGGGAGCAATCGAAGCTCAACCCCTTCTCCTGTCTGGTCCGTTCCACCACCGAATGCATCAGGCCGCCCCGTCTGCGGATCCGCTCCAGATCCATGCCGACGTTTTGCAGAACCCGCAGGATGCCCAATTTTTCCAGTTCATAGTAGGTCAACAGGGGCAGGCCGTCCACCTCCCTGGCCGGCAGTGGCCGGAACAGACGCCGCTCCTTTTCCCGTGGCAAGGCCGCCCGTCTCCCCAACGGCAGCAGCGTGGGATACTGCCTCTGGTAGATCCGGTGCCAGGCCGCGTAGTGCCGGGGATGGAAGTGACCCAACCGGGCATCGGAGTTCATGATGATCAACACCTTGAAGGCGTCCTGTTCCTTCTTGTAGGAACGCCGCTCCTCCAGGGCGGAAACCATGTCCACCAGGGAGGCGGCCTGGATGATGTCCAGGTCGTCCGGCTCCAGCGTGGCCACCAGGGCGGGGATGTCCAGGTTGGCGGTGCGCATGAGGTAGTCGGCAAAGAGGGTCAACCCGCCGTAGCCCTTGCCCTCCAGGGTCGCGAACCATTCGTGATGCAACAGCGCGGTGAGCATCAGCAGATTCGGCGGTTCGGCGGGAACATGGAGCAGCAGCCCCCCCAGCAGGGTGTGGGACTGGATCTCCTTCCATTTTTCGTTGTCCAGGCGACCGGGCCAGTCCAGGGTTTCCAGCTTGATCCTGGTCTTGCCCACGTCGTGATTGAAAACCGCCACCGCCCCCCGCACGATCTTGTCGTCCGACCAGCCCAACTCCCGCCCCAGGGCCATCATGTGGAAACTGGCCACGATGCTGTGCCGCCCGGTTCCGCTGTGATAATGGGTCAAAGCCAGCAGCTTTTCCGTGGGGTCCGCGCTGAACAGGTCCTGGATTTCGTCCAGATTCTCCCGCACCAGCCGCTCCAGGGCCTTCTGGTCGCGACGGAACTGCAAACGGACCGCCATCTCCTCGATGGAGTGACCCACCCCCTCCTGAAAAATCCGGTCGATCACCTGGAACATCTTTTCCATGTGTTCCACCGAGGCCACCACCGTCTGTTCCCGGATGACCTCGGCGAACACCGTCTCGACCCCCCGATCGAAAAACTGATCGATCAGTTTGTCGGTCAGAGGTTGATACTGGGGAGCCAGAATGGCGGCGGAACCGGGAAGACGCACCGGACGTGTCAACCGCATGTTCCGCAGCAGCACGGGATCGGTCAGCGCGTACTCACCGGGTTGCAACCCTCCAGATGTGGTACCCACTTGGGACATGCGGCGACCATCCTTGAAAGAAAACCATCGTCAGGCAAACCAACCGTCACGAAATTAACCATTCACACCCGTGGGGTCAACCCCGCTTTGCGCCCTCTCCCGCCCGGGAGGTCCCCTGTCTGGATTTATGCGCCTTAAGCCGGCGTGACACAAGGCTTCATTCGAGCATCCAGCGCGCCTCGCCTCAAATCTCCAAGAGGGGGAAACCTTTCGGTTCCTGGCGGACGGGCAGGGAAATCTCCACCTCCCGCGCCCGGTTCGGCCTGGCGGGGGCGAGAAACGGATTGGGTTCCTGACGGTTTGGGGAGGGCTTCCAGTGTTTGGCCAGCTCCTGCGCCTTGGCAAGCTGCTCCGGGGTCATGCGGCTGGTGACGAGGTCACGCAGCTTGATGGCGGCCTTGTCCCCACGGCTGGCCGACAGATTCAACCACATGTGGGCCTTGACGCTGTCCCGGGGCATGCCCTGGCCCCGATAGTACATGAAGCCCAACTTGGTTTGCGCCGCCCGTCTGCCCTGTTCCGCGGCCAGACGGAACCATCTGGCCGCCTCCTTGTACTCCTGCGTCACCCCCAGCCCCCGATAATAGATCTCTCCCAGGCTGGACTGGGCCGAGCCGTTGCCCTGTTCCGCGGCCTGGCGCAGCCATCTGGCCGCCTCCTTGTGGTCCTGCCGCACCCCTTCCCCCTTGAAGTACATCACCCCCAGATTGGACTGGGCCGCCGCATTGCCTTTCTCCGCCGCCAGACGGAACCATTTCACCGCTTCCTGATAATTCTGCAGAACACCTCCCCTGCCCAGATAATGCATCACACCGAGGGCGGTCTGGGCCGCCGCGTTCCCCTGTTCCGCCGCGTGACGGGCCCGGGTGTAGGCGTCGGCATGAAGGGGTGCGACGGCAGACAAAAAGAGCATGCAGGGGAGCAGTAACAATACAAGTCGTGCCAACACCCCATGGCACCCCTCACTGGCAGCGCGCCTGGAGGGTACAGGGCGCGCCCGTGTCAACGCTTCCGCGCCGTTGATGATCATGTCCGATCACTCCAATAGCGATGAACCCAATCCGCTCTGTCAAAATACCAACACGCCCCGCAGCCAATAGTAGATGATCGCCAGATATTCTCGCACGATCTCCCGGAAATTGTCCATGCGCACCGACCAGACGGCGGGATGCTCCTCGGACGGGAAAGCCGCCACCACGCGGCCTCGAATCTTGAGGTGATCCAGCATCTTGCGCACCCGGAAGGTGTGATACCCCGAAGTCACGAAGGTGGCCTGATCCAGATCCAGACCCTCCCCCGGCGCGCTCGTGAGGGAGGCGGGATCGTCGAAGGTGCGGGTGGCGGCATGGCTGGCCGTCACATCCCTCTCCGGGACACCGTACCAACGCAAGGCCCGCTGCATGGCCTGA
>JADGCR010000288.1 GCA_015228895.1 Magnetococcales bacterium | reverse complement strand
GGGATAGGTGGGATTGGGAACCAGCACGGTATCCCCCGGACTGGTGATGGCCAGGGCCAGATGGGAAAATCCCTCCTTGGAACCGATGGTGACAATGGCCTCCGAATCGGGGTCCAATTCCACGGCAAAGCGGCGTTGATAGTAGGCACAAATGGCCTTCCGCAGCCCGTTGATCCCCTTGGAGACGGAATAACGGTGGTTGCGACCCTGGCGGGCCGCCTCGCACAATTTATCGACAATATGCGCCGGCGTGGGCTGGTCGGGATTGCCCATGCCAAAATCAATAATATCCTCTCCCCGATGGCGCGCGGCATCTTTCAGTTCATTGACCGCAGCAAAGACGTAGGGGGGCAGGCGACTGATTCGATAAAACTCTTCCATGGAATCGCTCTGAGAACCAGAAATTAAAGAGTCATAAAGGAGAATGGGTGGAGGCAGCAATGCCTCCACCCAACGGATGTTACAGTGACGGATGTGATCAGGCGATCAAGGAGACGATCAACAAGGCCACAATATTGGCAATCTTGATCATGGGGTTCACCGCCGGACCTGCTGTGTCTTTGTAGGGGTCGCCCACCGTGTCGCCGGTCACCGCTGCCTTGTGGGCGTCGGAACCCTTGCCACCAAAGTTACCCATTTCGATATATTTTTTGGCATTATCCCAGGCACCGCCCCCCGTGGTCATGGAGATGGCGACAAAGATGCCGGTGATGATGGTTCCCATCAACAGACCACCCAACGCTTGTGGCCCCAGGGCGACACCCACCACGATGGGGGCCAGGACCGGCAGAAGCGACGGGACAACCATCTCTTTGATGGCGGCCTTGGTCAACATGTCCACTGCTTTGGAATAGTCGGGCTTGGCGGTTCCTTCCATGATGCCGGGGATCTCCCGGAACTGCCGCCGCACTTCGATCACCACACTGCCCGCTGCCCGTCCCACTGCCTCCATGCCCATGGCGGCAAACAGATAGGGCAACAGACCGCCGATAAAGAGGCCGATGATGACATAGTGGTTGGAGAGGTCGAAGGTAACCCCCTGCTTGAAGTGGGCCAACTCATGGGTATAGTCGGAAAAGAGCACCAACGCCGCCAATCCGGCGGAACCGATGGCATACCCCTTGGTCACGGCCTTGGTGGTGTTGCCGACAGCATCCAGAGGATCGGTGATATCACGAATCTCGGAAGGCAATTCGGCCATTTCGGCAATACCACCGGCATTGTCGGTGATGGGGCCATAGGCATCCAGGGCGACGATGATACCGGTCATGGAGAGCATGGAGGTGGCTGCCACCGCAATACCGTAGAGGCCGGCCAGATGATAGGCACCCAGAATGCTGAGGCAGACGGCAACCACCGGAGCCGCCGTGGCCTTCATGGAGAGACCCAAACCGGCGATGACATTGGTGCCGTGACCCGTTTCGGAAGCCTTGGCAACGTCCCGCACCGGGCTGTACTCGGTTGCTGTATAATATTCGGTGATGATCACCATGGCTGCCGTCAACGCCAGACCGATCATGGCGGCACCATACAGGGCCGTCACGCTGTAGCTGCCGTTACCGGCCATCAACCAGCGGGTGACTGGGTAGAACAGGATGGCAGAGATGACACCATTGACGATCAGGCCCCGATACAGGGCAGACATGATTTTTTGACCGGGTTCTGCCTTGACGGCATAGGTACCGGCGATGGAACCGAGGATGGAGATACCACCCAACACCAACGGATAGACCAGGGCGTTATGAAACCCCTTCAGTACAAGGGCCCCCAGCAACATGCTGGCGATCACGGTCACGGCATAGGTTTCAAACAGGTCGGCGGCCATACCGGCACAGTCGCCCACATTGTCCCCCACATTGTCGGCGATCACCGCCGGGTTGCGCGGGTCGTCCTCAGGAATACCCGCTTCCACCTTACCCACCAGGTCCGCGCCCACATCCGCGCCCTTGGTGAAGATACCCCCACCCAGCCGGGCAAAGATGGAGATCAGAGAGCCCCCGAAGGCGAAACCCACCAGCGGTTTCAACAGGAGCGGCATGTTGCTGGTATCCCCTGTCTTCATCAGGATCAGGAAATAGATGGCAACCCCCAGCAGACCCAGGCCGACCACCAGCATGCCAGTGATGGCACCGCCGCGGAACGCCACCTGCAGGGCGGCGTTCAGACCATCCTTGGCCGCCTCCGCCGTGCGCACGTTGGCCTTCACCGAGATGCCCATCCCGATAAAGCCTGCGGCCCCGGAGAGCAGTGCCCCCACGACAAAACCAATGGCCGTCGGCATCCCCAAGAAGATGGCCAGCAGGGCGAACAATATCAACCCCACATAGGCGATCGTCGTATACTGACGACGCATATAAGCCATGGCTCCCTCTTCAATGGCCCCCGAAATTTGCTGCATCCTCTCCGAGCCGGGGGACAGGCTCAAAATCCAGTTTCTTGAGACAACACCAAAAACAACCGCGCCGACCCCGCATAAGATGGCCAGCCACATACCTCCCATCGACATTTCCATAATCCGTTTTCCTCTTCTCTTTCAGGAAATAAACACCCAGTGCCCACCGTTCCTCCCCGCAACCGGGGAGATTTTTTCAACCACTCGTTTCATCGATACTGCGCGCCACGTCCCGTTTATCCCAGAATGGCACACAGTGCTGCAAACACGGCATCCATCGGTTCCATGCCATCCACTGTGTGGAACTGACCTCCACTGCGATAATGGTCGATCACCGGGGCCGTTTGATTGTGGTAGACAGAGAGACGGTTGCGCACTGTCTCTTCGTTGTCATCCGCACGGGTTGTCAATGTCCCGCCACACTTGTCGCATACCCCTGCCGCTGCCGGCTTTTTGTGGACGGCATGATAGCCCTCACCACAACCAGCACAGGTGCTGCGCCCCGTGATCCGGGCGACCAACGCCTCCGTGTCGGCGGTGATGTCGATCACGTGGTCAATGCGCAGACCGCGTTCGACCAGCATGGTATCCAACGCCACCGCCTGGGCCACGGTACGGGGGAAGCCGTCCAGGATGAAACCTTTGGCGCAATCCGCCTCTTTCAGACGGTCCGCGATGATGCCCACCACGATCTCGTCGGTCACCAGGGCACCGGATTCCATGGCGGCTTTGGCCTGCAAGCCTACCGGACTCCCTGCCTTGACCGCTGCCCGCAACATGTCCCCGGTGGAAAGCTGGGGAATGGCATAACG
>JADGCR010000287.1 GCA_015228895.1 Magnetococcales bacterium | reverse complement strand
TGGCCAGCAGACAGAGCTGCCCCGCCTCGACATGGGAGAGGAAATAGCGCCGGACATCGAGAGGGGCGGCGATGGGCTGGCGCTTTTCCAACCGGCGTTGAAAGCCGTACAACAGACTGCCATCGGAAAAGGCCACGTTGGCGAAACGGGCGGTGACCACCTGGATCCGTTCGGAGCGACGCCACATCACCTGTTCCATCAGGGACTTGCTGGCTCCCATCAGGTTGGCGGGATGGACCGCCTTGTCCGACGACACCGAAAAGAGTTTCCGGTTCGGCTCCACCGCCAACACCTGCAACAGTTCGTCCAGAGCCAGGACATTGACATGCAGCATGCGCATCAGGGTGTAGGGGTCACGCTCCGCCCGCACATGCTTGAGGGCGGCGAAATTGACCACCAGATCGAACGATTTCTGCGCTTCCAGAAAGTGCTCGAACTCCACGCTGCCCATGGCGATGGCGCTGGTGGCGAAATCGTCCGGCACCCGCAGGGCGGCGGCGCGCAAATCCCGCACCAGTTCCACCAGATTGTTCTCGTTCGGGTCCACCAGACGCAACCCACCCAGGCGATAGCGCACCACCTCCCGCACGAAGGCGCTGCCGATGGAACCGGCCGCGCCGATCACCAACAGCCGCGCCCCGGTCAAGGTCTCCCGCAACTCCCGTTCCCGGGCCGCCATATCCTCCTGGAACAACGGCGCCTCCCGACGCAGAATCCGACGCAAAAGGGTTGGGGTCATCGCTCCCCTCCCGGGCCGGCCCCATCGAGTTCCGCGAGAAAGGTCCGCGCCGCCCGGTTCTCCGGGTCGTCCGCCAGGATCCGGCCAAAGGTCTTCCCGGCCTCCTCCGGTTGTCCCAGTTCCAGATAGAGTTTGCCCAGTTTCACCATGGTGACGAAATCCTTCTGGACCACCTTGAGATAATCCTCGAAAATGGAAACCGCGCTCTGGCCGTCCCCGGTCAGGCGCAGCAGTTCCGCATAGTAGGGCACATGAAAGAAGGAGTACTGGGACAACCGTTTGGAAACCGCCAGGGCGGTCAACAGGTCGTGCTCCTGCAACGCGATGGTGAAGATGCGCTGCAGCGACTCCGGCAACAGAATCTCCAGGGTCACCTGCCGGTAATGGCGTACCGCCTGCTCCGGCTGCCGCTCCATCTCCGCCAGGAAGCCCTGGATCAGATGCGCATACTGACCCTTCTCCGCCAGGGCGCTCTTGGCCAGCCCCTCGCCGAACTGGCGCAGGCGATCCCGTTCCCGGTTGCGGAACAGGGCGTTGGCCTTGGCGCGGATCACCATGGGGGAACTCTGCTGGGCCATGAGATAATTTTTATAGTCGTGCTCGGTCTGGGCCATGAGTTGGCGAAACGTCTCCTCCAGGGCGGCGAACCCCTCCCGGATGGGGGGAGGCAAGGTGTCGGCCAACCGGGGATGGCGCTCCAACAACACCTTGCAGCGACCCGGCTGGTCGTCCCGCCGCCATTGGGTGAGCAGCGACTTGAAATGGGGGTGTGGTTTCTCCTCCTCCATGCGGGAGAGAAGACGTTGCCGCACCGCGTCCAACAGTTTGATCAACGCATTGGCGTTGTCCCGATAGATCACATAATATCTGCGCCCCGCCTGTTCGATCTCCTCGTCGCTCCACTCCCGTTCCTTGTCCGGGCGACTCAGTTTGAGCATGGCGGCCAGACCCCACTTCTTGACCAGTCTGCTCACTTCCAGAAGGGTTTCATCCAGGGTCCGTTCGATCTCGTCCATCCGTTTCTTGAACTTGAAATCCGGTGGTTTGCCCTTGCGTCCGAAGAGGGCATCGTTGCAGGCGATCCCTTCCACGGCCAACTCCTTGACCTCGACCACCTGCTTGCGGACCCGGTTCAACTCCTGTTCCACGGCCTGATAATGGGCGTTGCGGGTGGCGGAACTCTCCGGGGGCACCACCTGGGAGAGCACCTCCCTGGCCGGAACCGGATGGCTCGCGCAGGAGACCTCCGCCCAGGGAAGATGGTCCACGCCGTCGATCCTGGCCGCGGAGTCCGCCGGGTTGATCAAGCGGCACTGGCGTTCCGCCGCGAAGCAGGCCAGCGCGGCCAGGCTGGGAATGGCGTTCAGAAAGTCATGGCGGGTCTCCGCCATCCATCCTCCATTGGTTTGCACCATCAGGTCGCTGCGGGAGATGTAGGGGCCGATCTCCTGTTCCACGCTCCCCGCCACATGGGTGAAACCCTCCCGGCTGAAGCAGAGATCAAACCCCGCCAGCACCACCCGGGAGAAACCCATGTCAATGGCCATGCCCAACGCCTGATGACCCACGGTGATGCCCGGATACTGGACGTTGACGGGAGGATTCAGGGGGGTCTCCCAGGGGAACAGCACCCCCATGTAGACGTTGCGTCCGCACCACTGGCCCAACAGGGTGGGATTGAGGTGGTACATGTTGACCAGCAGGGTCTGTTTCCAGAAGGGCAGCATTCCCTTGCTCTGATGGAAGATGACATCGTGGGGATCGATGGCGAAGAGCAGATCCGGCACCACCCCCTCCCGGCGCAAATGATCCGCCACCCGCGCCACGGCCAGAATGGTCAGATGTTCCCGATGTTGTCGGATCCAGGGAAAGCTCTCCGGCAGAGAGGGACCGCCGGCCAGAAGAATGGCGGTACGCCCCTGGAAACGATCCTTGAGGACGCTTGCCGGAACGCGATTTTCCGCCAGATTTTCCAGGCATTTCATCATGAAGACCCGGTTTCCGATCTCCTGTCCCACCTGCAGGCGATACTGGCCGAAGGCGGTTTCCAGTTCATTGAACATCCCCACATAGCCGTCGTGGATGCCATCCATGGCGGCCAGCGATTTGACCGGATAGACCTGACCGAGATAAAAATAGTCCCTGAGGGAGAGCTTTTCCGCCTCCACCACCCACTGATCCGGTGGACAGAGGAGCACTCCGTGGGGCAACTCCTCCGGCAGAACCCCCTCCTCGCGGAGCCGCCGAATCAACTCCGGGAACTCCAGAAAGACGAACCGGGTGCCATCGGGTCGTTTGCGGTTGAGCACCCAGTTGACCAGCAGACCGGAATCGGTGCCGGCCACCAGAAAGAGGGACTCCTCCTTGGAAAAAAATTCGGAAAACTGTTGTCCGAAGAGATTTTCCGAACCCACACGGGAAAAAGCTTCCTGGTTGACCCCGGGCAGATACCGCTCCCCGAAACGATTCATC
>JADGCR010000286.1 GCA_015228895.1 Magnetococcales bacterium | reverse complement strand
ATGAAAATAGCTGGTCCACAGCTTCAGGACCAGTTCGACGGGATATTTGCTTCCAGAGAAGACGGGAGAACGGGGAAAACTCTGGTCTGGTGCGGCTGGCGCAAGTTGGACGCCCCGCATTGCGCCCCAGTCGCGACACGTTCGCACCGTAAGCGGTAAAAGAACCTCATCACGACGCGGGGTTGGTTCTCGGCGACATGTCCGGCTTTAGATTCCAGGGCAGGAGGGCGTCGAAGTGATCCTCGGTTTGGGTCCTATACCCGCGACCTGCTGGAAGCAGACAGGCACCGCTGACCCCCACGGCTGCCAGGGACGGCGGCTATTTCACCCCTCTGGCGGGCCATGTCGGCATTCTGACGAACAGGCGATTTTTTTCCTGATGGGTACTATGTGGGTACTGGAACAAAAACGGCCACCTTGTGAGTGGCCGTAACTCTTTGATTTCATTGGTGGGCAGTATAGGATTTGAACCTATGACCCCTACCGTGTCAAGGTAGTGCTCTCCCCCTGAGCTAACCGCCCATCAATGACAACATGCCGTTAAGCTAGCCGGAAAGCGGCGCGGCGTCAAGCCTTCATGAACACTCCAGGCCATCAATTGAAATTTTAATGCGCCGCACCCTGCAACAGGGTCTGGTAATCCGTCGCCGACAGCAACTGGATGGCCTCATCCGACCGGTCCGGCTGGATGCGGATCATCCATCCGCCGGCATAGGGGGCCTCGTTCACCAACTCCGGGGACTCTTCCAGGGTGGCGTTGACCGCCGTGACCTGTCCCGTGACCGGAGTGAACAGATCGGAAACCGACTTGACCGATTCCACCACCCCGAAAGGCTTGCCCGCAACCAGTCTGCTCCCAACCTTGGGCAGCTCGACAAATACCACATCTCCAAGGGCGTTGGCGGCAAAGGCGGTGATCCCCACTTCCACCTCGTCACCCTGCTCGCGGACCCATTCGTGTTCCTTGCTGTACTTCAAATCTTGCGGGATTGCTCCGATTTCGGACATGGCCTGTTTCCCTTGACGACCAGAGGATTGTTGGTTCCCTCTATTCAATCCTGTTACGCCAAGAAAAGCAATGCTTTACATTGAGCCGTCCAAAAAATTCCCCTTCACACCTCCAAAAAACGGGACAAGGAGATGAACGCTCCCGACAACCCCAACGCCCCACCGATGATCACCAGCAGCGCCAGTTGGCTCACTGGCAGAAATTCCAATTGCAGATTGGTCCCGAAAGAACGGCCCAAATCCAGAATCACCTCATGGGCGCCCAGATAGAGCAAACCCGTCAAAAGCAACGCCCCGCACGCACCAAGCAGTCCCTGCAACACCCCCTCGTAGATGAACGGGGTCTTGATGAAGGCGTCGTCCGCACCCAGAAACCGCATGATCTCCACCTCGTCCCGTCGCGCGATGATGGTCAGCTTGATGGTGTTGGAGACGATCAGGGCCACCGCGGCCAACAGCATCAACGACAGCACGTTGCCGATGTAACGGATCACCCGCACCAGGGATCCCAGTCGGTCCGCCCATTGATGATCATAAGAGACCGTCTCCACTCCGGGGAGCCCGCCGATCTCCTTGGCCAGGGCCGCGGCCTGGGCGCGATTCTGCCCCATCAGCTTGAATTCCAGGGAATAGGGCAGGGGATTCTCCTCCAGTTCGTCCAGCAGGGCGGCCTCCTCCCCCATCATGCCCTTCAGCCGGGTCAGGGCCTCCTTGGGCGAGATGAAAAGCAGTTCCGTCACCCCGGCGCGACTCTTGACCATTTTCCCCACACCAAGCAGCATGTTGCGATCCGCGTTCCGTTGCATGAACACGGTGATGGAGTTGTCGTTCTCCCATTTGCTCAACGCCGCGTTGGCGTTCACCAGCAGCAGGTAAAAGGTCCCGTAGATGGTCAGGGCCAAGGCGATCACCACGGTCGTGGTCCAGTGGGAAAGGGACTTCTCGGAAAAAGGACGCCAGGCGCATTTCAAGGAGCGCAGGTGAAAATTGCCGAGCAGGGCGCTTTGACCTTCACCGGTCGGGGTGGCCGGGGGGGGCGTCCCCGTCCCCTCCTCGCGAGCGGGGCGGCGCGTCGCGGCCCGATTGGCGGCAGGACGGCGCGTGGTCAGGGAACCGGGCAGACGGAATTTCATGGTTCGCTCCTCCCTTCAGAGGGGGTCAACCGGATGCCCGTAATGCATCCATCCTGCATTTCGATGCAGGGATGTCCGGTCTCGGCGGCCAGATCCAGATCGTGGGTGGCCAGCAACACGGTGGTCCCCTGTTGATGCAAGGTTTCGAACAGTCCGATGATGCGGCGTCCCATCTCCTTGTCCAGGTTGCCCGTGGGTTCGTCGGCGATGACCAGCGGGGGCCAGTTGACCGTGGCGCGGGCGATGGCCACCCGTTGCTGCTCCCCGCCCGACAGGGAGATGGGATTCTGATGCATCCGCTCCTGCAATCCGACATTCTGCAAGGTGCGGCGTACCTGCCCAGGGATGCGGGACGGAGCGTGACCGGCCACCTCCATGGCCAGGGCCACGTTGTCGAATACGGAACGGTCGTAAAGCAGTTTGAAATCCTGGAAAATCACGCCGATGCCACGCCGCAGCAAGGGGAGTTGCTTGCGGGTGAGCTGCTCCACATTGCGTCCATCCACCACCACAGCCCCGGCGGAGGGGGATTCGGCCCGATAGATCAGTTTCAGGATCGAGGTCTTGCCCGCCCCGGAGTGGCCGGTCAGAAAATGAAACGATCCCTTGGACAAGGAGAGCGAGACCTTTTTCAGGGCCTCGTATCCGGTGGGATAACGCAGGGTGACGCTATGAAAATGGATCATGGGAGATGGATGATAACCTTGTCGGATGAAATTGGCCGGTTTTCATGTTACCGTGTTGGCCGTCGGATCTCAAGCGGGCGTTTGCGGTTGGGGTGGAATCATTTTTTGATTGGTCTTAATCTTGCGGACTTCGTTGTTTGCCGCGGGTGAATTCCGGTATAGTGCCACACAGTACAAAAAGGTTCGTCGTTGTTCCACGAGGGGTGTCAAGGCGTGATTGTTCAATGTGAAAGCTGTCGTTCCCAATTCGATGTCGATGATGAGATCCTGCGCCCTTCGGGACGCAAGCTGAAATGTTCTCAGTGTCAGGCGGTTTTTTTTCAACCGCCGCCCAAGAGTCGCGACGCCAAGGGTGACATGGTACGCGGGTCGGACGCCCGTTCCGGCGA
>JADGCR010000285.1 GCA_015228895.1 Magnetococcales bacterium | reverse complement strand
GGCAGGGGGAGATGGGTGACCTCCCGGTCCAGCACCGTCATGGTGCCGGCGGGGACGGTGCGGATCTGTTTCACGAAGCTTTTTTCTCCGAACAGCGTCCCGTTGAAGGCGTATTCGTAGCAGCCCTGGGGGTCCGGTTCTGGGGCGCGGATGCCGCAGAGCAGCGCGTAGAACGAGTTGGAAAACCAGTTGCCGGCGCTGTCGTGATAGACCTTGGCCGCGTCCATGGCGTCTTGCAGCAGATACCAGCGCCCCTGTTTGCGCAGCACGAGATTGAAATGTCCCCGACAGCGGGAGAGCGGCAGGGAGGTGCCGTCGAAGATTGCCAGACAACGGCGCAGTCCCTCCTCTCCGCCGCGTCCGTCGAAGGAGAACCAGCCCGTGGCGGTGGCCAGATCCCCTTCCGGGGTGCGGACCAGGGGCAGGGCCGGTTCGTTGAATTTTCCGAACATCCAGAGTTGCCAGCCCCCTGCCTGGAGGTGATGACGGAGGGGCAGGCCGGCCGCGGTGAAGCGGGTCGGCAGGTCGGCGGGGGGGGCGGTCGCGCCCTGTTGACGGATCAGAAGAAAAAAGGCCATGGATTGTGCCGGACTCCCCCCGGGCAGTGGGTGTTGGTGGCGTTGCCGGGGAAATTTGCTGCCCGCGGGATGAAAAGTCAAAGAAAATGTTGCCTGGGCCACGACAGCGAGAGTACACTGACCACGGTGACATCACGGGGCATCAATCTGGCAAGACTCCATAATCCTATGAAACTACTGATCGTCATTCCCGCCCTCAACGAAGAGGCGAGCATTCGGGAAATCATCGAGCGCACCCTGGCGGCCAGGGAGCGCATCATCGCCGCCTCTCCGGTGGATGAGGTGGCCATCACCGTGGTCAGCGACGGTTCCACCGACCGGACCGTGGAGTACGCCCGCCACTATCTGGACCGGATCCGGCTGCTGGAGTTCGAGAGGAACCGTGGCTATGGAGCGGCCATCAAGGCCGCCTGGCTGGAGTCCGACGCCGACCTGCTGGGTTTTCTGGACGCGGACGGCACCTGTGATCCCGATTTTTTCGCTCCGTTGTGTCAAGCCCTGCTCACCAGGGAGTTGGATGTCATTTCCGGCTGCCGGATGAATCCCCACAGCAAAATGCCCCCGGTGCGCCGGGTGGGCAACACCCTGTTCGCCATGATCCTGAATCTGCTTGCCGCCGAGGGGGTCAAGGATGTGGCCAGCGGCATGCGGGTGGTGCGCCGGGAGAGTCTGTCCAGGCTCTTTCCCCTGCCGGACGGACTCCACTTCACCCCGGCCATGAGCGCGCGGGCCATGTTGAGCGCGGATCTGAAAATCGCCGAAATCGACATGACCTATCAGGAACGCCAGGGGCGCTCCAAACTCTCCGTCATCAGGGACGGCTGGCGCTTTTTGCACATCATCCTGAAAACCGCGCTGCTCTACCGCCCCTCCGCGTTGCTGACCCTGGCGGGGCTGGTCTGTTTTTTCGCCGCGACCTTGTGGATGCTCGGTCCCATTCTCCATTACGCCACCCGCTTCTCCCTGGAGGAGTGGATGATCTACCGTTTCATCACGGGTCATCTGCTGGGGGGAGCGGCCACCCTCTTTTTTTGCATGGGTTATCTGGCGACGCGCATTGTCGCTCTCACCCTGGGGGCCTCGGTGAACCACTGGCTGCGGGATTTTTTTGGTCATCCCTGGTTCTGGGGACTGCCGGTGGGATTGATGGCCACCTTCTTTCCTCTGCTCTATCCCAGTCTGCTGCAATACCTCACCACCGGCCAGGTGTTCGAACACTGGTCCCGTTTCATCGCCGCCTCCTTTCTGGTCACCACGGCCCTGATCCTGGCGGTGACCAAAATTCTCGACCATATCCTGAATCTGGTGACGGAACGGGTCCATTACCTGGGTCAGGCGCGCGTTCCGCATGCGTGATGGTCCCGACAACGCTCCGTTCGATCCCCTGTTCGACCGCTCCGGGGAGTACAACGCCATGCTCGCCAAGGGATTGGCGCTCTCGGGAGAGGACAAGGGTTACTTTCTGCGGGGGCGGATTCTCGATCTGCGCGCCCGCCTCCCTGCCGCCTTCGTCCCCCGGCGCATCCTCGATTTCGGTTGCGGATTGGGGGATGCCAGTCACTTTCTGGCCCACGCCTTTCCCCAGGCCCTGGTGGTGGGGGCGGATCTCTCGGAACCCACGCTGGAGTACGCCAGAAGCCATTTCTCTTCCGAGCGGGTGACCTTCTGTTCCATCGCCGCTCTCGGGGAACTGCCCCGGTTTGATCTCTGTTATGTGAACGGCGTGTTTCACCACATCGAGGCGGGGAAGCGGGAGGGGACCATGGAACTGCTGCGCGCCTTGCTCCATCCCGCGGGCCATCTGGCGGTGTTCGAGAACAATCCCTGGAATCCAGGCGCCCGGCTGGTCATGTGGCGCATTCCCTTCGACCGGGACGCGGTGCCCGTCTCCAGTCCGGCCATGGGCCGACTGTTGCGTTCCCATTTCCGTGTCACCTCCGGACCCTGGTTTCTGTTTTATTTTCCAAGTATCCTCAAATGGTTGCGCGCTTTTGAACCCGGTCTGGCCCGCTGGCCCCTTGGGGCGCAGTACTATTGGATCGCCACCCCCCTGGACGCCAGGACGGCACCATGATTTCCCGTTATCGATCCTTTGCGCTTTTTTTCCTGCTCCTGCTGACGGCCGTGGGGATACGCCTGTGGCTGCTCATGGAACCGGTCAACAGCGATCCGATGGGCTATTTTTCCAATGCCCTCGGTGGGTTGCTGCAGGCGGATTTCCGCCCCCAGCCCCACCATCAGGCGTTCCGCCTCCCCCTGCTGGCGGTGATCCGGTTTTTCGGCCTGATGGGGGGCTACTCCCTGCAGAGCTATTATCTCGCCACGTTTTTCAATGCGATGTTCTGTTTTGTCGCCCTGGCGCTGTTCGTCACCCGTTTTTCCGGGTTGTCCGCCGCTTTCATGGTCGCGGCTCTGTGGACCACCAGTTATGTCGCCTTGGAAAGCGACGCCATGTTGCTCACGGAAAACCTGGGGGTCGCCCTGCTGCTGCTGGGACTCACCCTGGTGCGCCAGGCCGGCGTGACCACCCGGACCGCGCCGGCCTGGGGGCTGCTGCCCCTGCTGGGGGGATTTTTTCTGTGGGCCGCCTGCTCGGTGCGGGAGTCGCTGATCCTGTTCATCCCTCTGGCGGTTCTGCTGGC
>JADGCR010000284.1 GCA_015228895.1 Magnetococcales bacterium | reverse complement strand
TCGCCGGATCATCCGGTGCTGATCGATCATTTTTTGAACGACGCCATCGAAATCGATGTGGATTGCGTGGCCGATGGCCGACAGGCGATCGTGGGCGGCATCATGGAGCACATCGAGGAGGCGGGGGTCCATTCCGGCGATTCGGCCTGCTCCCTGCCGCCCTATTCGGTGGACCAGAGCCTGTTGCAGGAGATCGAGCGGCAGACCCTGCTGCTGGCCAGCGCCCTGCATGTGGTGGGATTGATGAACATTCAATTCGCCATCAAGGGCGGGGAGATCTATCTGCTGGAGGTCAATCCCAGGGCATCCCGCACGGTGCCGTTTGTCTCCAAGGCCACCGGGGTGCCGCTGGCCAAGGCCGCGGCCCGCATCATGGCCGGGGCCACGTTGCAGGAGGTGGGGCTGACCCACATGCCCCGCCTGGCCCATGTGGCGGTCAAGGAGGCGGTCTTTCCCTTCCAGAAGTTCCCCGGAGTGGATACGGTGCTGGGGCCGGAGATGAAATCCACCGGCGAGGTGATGGGGCTGGCGGACGGTTTCGGTCTGGCCTTCGCCAAGGCCCAGGAGAGCGCTGGCACCTATCTGCCCCGCGCCAAGGGGAAGGGGCGTGAGGGGATGATTTTCATCTCCATCAAGGACGCGGACAAACAGGCCATCACCGCGCCGGCGCGGAGCCTGCTGGCCATGGGGTTTCGTTTGTGCGCCACGCGGGGCACGGCGCGACATCTCGCCCGGGAGGGGCTGGAGGTCACCACGGTCAACAAGGTGCTGGAAGGAAGACCGGACATCGTGGACGCCATGAAAAACGGCGATGTGGCGTTGGTGTTCAATACCACCCAGGGGAAGCAGGCTCTGGCGGACTCGTTCTCCTTGCGGCGCACGGCGCTCATGACCGGGATTCCCTATTTCACCACGGTGGCCGGCATGCGGGCGGCGGTGGAGGCCATGGCCGCGGTCAAGGAGTCCGAACTCCAGTGCAAGGCTTTGCAGGATTATCATCAGTAACAAAAAAATTCAATTGGGGATGAATGGGGGCGTTAATGTTAGGAAAAGTGCCGATGACCCTGCAAGGGGCGGAAAAATTGAAGGCGGAGCTCAAACGTCGCAAATCCGAGGATCGCTCCAGGATCGTGGAGGCGATTTCCGTTGCGCGGGATCATGGGGATCTGTCGGAGAACGCCGAGTATCACGCCGCCAAGGAGCAGCAATCCTTCAACGAGGGTCGCATTCAGGAGATCGAGGGGATGCTGGCCAACGCCGAGATCATCGACACCAGCCGCATCCGTTCCAGCAAGGTGGTTTTTGGCGCCCAGGTCAAGGTGGTGGATGAAAAGACCGATGTGGAGAGTCTCTACCGGATTGTGGGGGAGGACGAGGCGGCGTTGGATCAGGGGATGATCTCCATTTCCAGTCCCATGGCCCGGAGCCTGATCGGCAAGGAGGTGGGTGATTCCGTCGAGGTGCGCGCCCCCGGAGGAACCCACCGTTTTGAAATTCTGTCCATCCAGTATTGCTAGCGTGTTGACTGTGGCTTCACCGGGCGACGTGATGAGGTCATTCAGTCACCGTTGGGAGAACCGTTCATGACCAATCGTCGTCCCTCCAGCGCCCGATGGCTTGAGGAACACCGCAACGACCCCTATGTGGCGGCGGCCAGGCGGGACGGTTATCGTTCCAGGGCGGCTTACAAATTATTGGAGCTCAATGCTTCGGTCATGGCCCGCAACCGTGGCAAGGGTCTGGTGTGCGCCGGGGATGCGGTCGCGGAGTTGGGTGCCGCGCCGGGAGGCTGGACCCAGGTGGCGGCCCGGTTGGTTGGCGGGTCGGGTCGGGTGGTGGCGGTGGATCTGTTGCCCATGGACCCGATTCCTGGCGCCCTGATTGTCTGCGGGGATTTTCTGGAGGAAGGGGTGGTGGCCCGGGTCCGGGATTTTTTCGGGACGGGGGGTCGGGCCGATGTGGTCTTGTCGGACATGGCGCCCAACATGACCGGCTTCAAGCTGGCGGATCATGGACGGGGGGAGTTGCTGGCCGAGTCCGCCTTCGAGTTCGCCCAATCGGTCTTGCGTCCTGGTGGGCGTTTGGTGGTCAAGTTGTTCCAGGGACCGGATTTTCACCAGATGGTGCGTCAGGCGCGCATGCTGTTCGATCTGGTCAAGGTGGAAAAACCCCCGGCCAGCCGGGACCGCAGCGCGGAACACTACCTGGTCGGGGTGGGGTTTCGATGACAGAAGCGACGCACGGACGGGGCATGACCGATGCCCATGGCCGCTTTTCGTCCGGCCCGGGAACCTCCGCGGCGGAACGGCTGCAAAGTCGAGGAATCGTCACCCTGCGTTTTTCTCCGGGTGACGCAAGCCCATGCTTTTTATTCGCCTCCACAAGGTGCTGCGGCTGATTCCCAGCTTGGTGGCAGCCACCTGCAACCGCCAAGCCGAATCTTGCAAAACCTGCAAAATGGTTTCCCGGTCCGGCCCCTCGCCAGCGGGATGACCGTTTTGCAACGGGCGTCCACGATGATGGACCGGCAGTTTCAAGAGGGTGATCACAGGAAAATATTGGTTCCGGAAGTCGTGAGGCAGGTTGGACCATGCCAGGATGGACTGGGGTGCCACGACCATGGCATGCTCCAACGTGTGCTCCAGTTCTCGCACATTGCCTGGCCAGTCGTGTTCCATGAGGGCTGCCAGCACTTCTTCACTGATCCCTTTGACTGAACGCTTCATCCGTGTGTTGAATTTTGTCAGAAAATGTTCGACCAGCATGGGCAGATCCACCTTGTGTTCCCGCAACGATGGTAAACGCATCTCAACCACCTTGAGGCGATAATACAGATCCTCACGGAATATCCCGTCCTGGACCCGTTCTCGCAAATTGCGATGGGTGGCCGCCACCACGCGTACATTGACCCGAATGGACGTATTATCCCCCACAGCCTCAAAAACCTGCTCCTGCAAGACACGGAGAAGCCTTACCTGCATATCCAGGGAGAGGTCGCCGATTTCGTCCAAGAAAATGGTGCCGCCATCAGCCAGTTTGAACCGGCCTGGCTTGTCGCGCACAGCGTTGGTGAAAGCGCCGCGCACATGCCCGAACAACTCGCTCTCCATCAGTCCAACAGGCAGCGCGGCGCAGTTGACCGCCACGAAGGAGCGATGAGACCTGGAACTGGTATTGTGCAGGGCGCGGGCCACCAGTTCCTTGCCGGTACCTGTTTCGCCGGTGATG
>JADGCR010000283.1 GCA_015228895.1 Magnetococcales bacterium | reverse complement strand
GGAGATCGCGCTGAGCAGCCCCTCCTCCAAGACGTTTCGGGCGGAGATCCCTTTGCATCTGGGCGAGGGGGAGTCGATTCGTCAGGTCCAGATCGGCAATGCCACCGATTACAAGGCTATGGGCGTCCTCCGCTCCAAGGCGCTGGATGCGGTGTCGGTCAAGGTGGTCGAGAACAACGGTGAACCCCGGATCCTGTTGACCTCGAATTCGCCTCAGGCCGCCAAGGGGTTTGATCTGGTGTTGCGGGTCACCTCCAGCCGACATACCAATTTTCCGGTCTTCAAAATCCCGGCTGCGGTCGCCACCCGCAAGGATCCGGAACCCGCCACCCAAAGCGCCAAGGCCGGACCGGTGGGTGTTGCCCCGCCTGCCGAATCCATGCCCGCAGAGTCCGATGTCAAGGCGGCTGCCAAGAGTGACGGCAAGACGGCCCAAACCATGCCTGCGGCCAAGACCCCCACCGCTCCGACTCCGGGGTCGCGTCAGTATGGACCGGTCCGGGCCGGGGACACCCTGACCTCGATTTCCCGTGGGTTGCTCGCCAAGGGGATCACGCTGCATCAGCTCATGGCTGCCATCTACGAGCGCAACTCGGAACAGTTTCTCTCCGGCAACATGAACAACCTGGTCTCGGGTGGCACTCTGAAGGTGCCGTCGGTCGAGGAGATCCGTGCCATTCCGGACCGGCAGGCGCGCATTCTCTGCATGGCCCACACCAAGGCCTGGGAGCAGATGCAAGCCGGACAGCCCGTCTCCCCGCCGCCGCAGAATGTGCTGCTGGCCGCAGAAGAGGCGGCCAAACAGGCCCCACCCACCGAATCCGCAGCGCGTCTGCCGGTCGAGGAGCGGCCCGCCGTGCAGTCGCAACTCCAGAGCGTGCTGCCTCCGGGGAGCGGGGGCTCCCTGGAGAATGTCCTGGTGCGCCTGCAAAGCCAGCTCGGCGAATTGACCGAAGTGTTGAAAACCAATCAGGCCCAGCAGGTGAAACTGGAGTCACGGGTCTCCACTCTGGAGATGTCGCGTACCGATGGCGAGGCCCTGGCCAAACGGTTGACCAATCTGGAAAAGATTGTGAATAGTGTTCCGGCCACCATTCCGGTGGGGGATGGCAGCGCGTCGGCGGTCACATCGGGTTTCCTGGCCTCATATAGCTGGTTGGGCGGGGTGTTGGCCGTGTTCGGCGGGTTGTTCGCCGGATGGATGGCCTGGATCGGACGGCGCTGGAACCGGCAGGCCCAACAGGATGGCTTGCGATCCTTGTTGGCCGTGACCGCCAGGGAGTATCCGGAGGTGGCGCGCGAGATTCTGCGTGAGATCGATCCGGGTCATGCCGCGCCCTTCATTCCCTCGATCCATGCGGGCAAGCTGGATGGCGTGCCGCCGCCGGCGGGCAAGAAACTGGTCAACGGCAACGTGTTGCAGAGCGTCCATCGACTGAACGCCCTGGAGGCGGATCGGGGAGAGGCGAAATGATCAAGTGGTTGCGTGGATTGCTGGTGGGATTGGGGTTGGGCTTTGCGCTGTTTTACTCCAGCGGTCAGGCCAGCGAGGTCTATCAGGGCGCACTGGCCCTGATGGTGTTGGCCGGGGTGCTCATCCCCCTGGAACAGCAGGATCGGCGCATGGACCGCCTGTTCCACGTGATGAAAGAGGTCGATGTCCGCATGAAGGGGTTGGAAGAGCGGGTCGATATCCTGAAGACCCTGATCGAGGAGCGGTTGGAGGAAGTGGAGGAGGAGGACGAGGACGATGACCCGGTCCCCCGTTTCGAAGTGCATGAAGACCCCCGTTATCTCCCGGCGGTGCAACCCGGTATTCACGCCGGGCGTCCGGTGATGGCCCAGGGACACCGTACCGTGGAACGCAGCGTGGAGGATGTGGCCCGCAAGCTGGCTTCGATGCAGCGTGGCGATGGCTAACCGTTGACATTATAGTGAGTTTGCCCTAATTCTCATGCCTATTCAATTCCAGAAAACCCATCATCAGGATCCCCGGCTCATGAGTACATCTCCCGAAGACCCGGCACCCACCTCGGCCCCGGCCCCCTTAGCGCCAGCCGTGCGTCCCGTAACGCCCGTTCCCGTGCGCGCACACACCCTCAACCTCGGTCTGGACGTGGGCACCATGAATCTGGTCTGCGCCCGCGTCAATGCCTCGGGTCGGATCGAGGTCTCCAATCTGCGCAACGTCTTCTTGACCATCGATGATGTCAACATCGAAGGGATGGATCTCTCCAAGATCAGCCATGCCCGCATCGATGAAAGCACCTTCATCCTGTCGCACGATGCCTACAATTTCGCCAATATCTTCGGCCACCGGCTCAGCCGGTCGATGCAAAAGGGGATGATCAGTCCCGAAGATATCAACGCCACGGACATCCTGGCGGTGATGATCCGTGAGCTTCTGGTCATCGAACCCGGTTCCCAGCCCGGCAAGTGTGTCTATTCGGTGCCCGGTGATCCGGTTAACTCCAAGTCCAATGTGCTGTATCATCGCAACATTCTGGGCCGGATCATCGCGGAGATCGGTTTCGAACCCGAACCGCTCAACGAGGCCACCGCCATCATCTATGCCGAGTGTGCCGACTCCGATTTCTCCGGGATCAGCATTTCGTTCGGTGCGGGATTGACCAACGTGGCTGTGGTGTACAAGTCGATCCCGGTGTTGGAGTTCGCGCTGGGACGGGGTGGGGACTGGATCGACGACAATGTTGCCTTGGCCCTGGGGACCATTCCCAATCGCGTGGTCGCCATCAAGGAGAAGGATTTCCATCTGGACCGCTTTGACCTCGGGCGCAAGAAGGAGCGCAAGGTGCGTGAGGCGTTGGGATTCTACTACAAGAATCTCATTCAGTTCGTGGTCAAGAGCTGTACCTCGGAGTTGAGTCGGCGCGACCTGGATCTGGGCTTCCCGAATCGTATCCCGTTGATCATCTCCGGTGGCACCTCTCTGGCCGGCGGATTTCTGGACTATATCCGTTCCCAGGTGGAAGAGAGCGATTGGCCGCTGGATCTGTCCGAGGTGCGTTATGCCAGCGATCCGTTGAGCTGCGTGGCGCAGGGGTGTCTGATCAAGGCCCTGAAGTAGTGGTACGACCCTGATACCGTTGGTTCGCGCCTTCCGGCGTCGCCGGATCCTGAAGGCCATGTCCCCGGATATGGGGACATGGCAGACCCATCTGGCACGGGTCCGGCTGTTCGCAGGGCTTACCGGGTCGGAACAACTCCGGCTGCGGCAGCTTGCGGAGTGTTTCCTCCACGAAAAGCAC
>JADGCR010000282.1 GCA_015228895.1 Magnetococcales bacterium | reverse complement strand
ACATTAATTGTTGTGAAAGACCGAGAAGACATGACAACGGATTGTTGATTTCGTTTTTCATGTGAGAAACGAAATTGCTTTTGACCTCCTCTGACAACCTAAGTTTATTATTGACATCCTCAAGTTTTTTGCTGATCATTTTGACATCGTACAGTGCCTGTTTGGTTTGATCGAACCGCTTTTTTAGTTCGGCGATGAGTTCATCGTCGCTCAGAATGTCCATGATGAGGGTCTCCGGCAGGTTTTTTGAAACGAACATGAAAGATGCCCTATGATACAGCAGAAAATCGTCATGTGCCAGCATTAGAAAACTTGAAAAGAATTCCGGCGTGATGTATTATTTATAATGTATTTTTTTAACCGGCAGAGGATAGAATGTCTCTTAAAATAATTTCAGGCGGTCAGACCGGGGTGGATCGTGCGGCCTTGGATTTTGCGCTCACAGAAAAAATTGCTGTAGGTGGATGGTGCCCCAAGGGGCGCAGGTCCGATGATGGCCCCATCTCCTCCCATTATCCGTTGCGGGAAACCTCCAGCACCGACTACCGACAGCGCACGCGCCTGAACATCCTGGAGAGTGACGGCACCCTGATCCTGCATCGGGGCCACCTGAGCGGTGGCACACTGCTGACGGTGGAGTGGGCGATCGCCTTGAAAAAAGATCATCAAGTGGTCAACATGAACCGCAATGCGGATCTGGTGGCGATTCGGGAGTGGATGGAAGCGTGCCAAATCGCCACCCTCAATGTGGCGGGGCCGCGGGAGAGCGGCAACGAGGGGATTTACCGGCAGGCGCTGGCCTTCATGCGGGCGTTGTTCGGGAGGGAGGCGGTCTGGATGATGCCGGAGGCGTGCCAGTCCAAAAAGGGCTGAAAGCCCTGCGGTGGCGACGACGGGTCACCCCCGCCGGGAGGGTGCCCGCTTTAGGAGCGCCGTTGTGGTGAACCGGGGTCTGTTGCGTCAGGATGGATTGTTCAACGCGTTCGGCAGGGTTTCAAACAGGCGGAAACAGTGGGTCAGGAACCATTCGGTCACCGCTTCGGTCTGGGCCGCGTAGCCGCTGCGGATGGTTTCCGTGGTCTCCCTGCGGCGTTGAAACTCCTCTGCGGTGATGCGTCCGGCCGCCTGGTCCGCCTGGTCCGCCGCCTGAAGGGCTCTCAGGCGGGAAAAAACCGCGCCATTGGCTTTGGGCATGGCCCAGATCTGTTGCAGTCCGTGAAAGATGGTCAGATAGGCTTCCGGGGGGACCTCGCGGGTCGGTGGCGGCGGCTTGATGCGCTGAATGAACGCGGCATCGGGGGAGTGACGTTTTTTTTCCACCCCACGGAGCATGGCCTCCTCCATGGGCACCCAGGTTTCCGGGAGATTGCGCTGATGGCGTTTGCCAGCCAAAGGATTGACGCGGACCTTCTCCTTGCGCACTCCGCGATGGAGATAGTCCACCATGGGAATCCAGGCTTCCTGCTTGGGACTTTTTTTCATGACATGCTCCTCGGACGCTGGCCGGTCGATTGTGGGTACAGACTCTTTTCGTCTGCCAGCGTCGGGAACATGAGGGTTGGGGCGAAGAAATTTTGGCTCAATCGGGCTTGGGCGCCATGAGCGCGGTCACCGCCTTTTGCAGGGTTTCGCTTTGCAGTGGGGTCAACTCCAGGGATACGGGGCGACCGGGGGGGGAGATGAAAACGGTTTTGTCGTCTTTGTGGATTGGAAAAACGACGGCCTGCTCGCCCTTGCCAACCGTGATCTTGATCCAGGGGGCGGATTGGCTCTGGAGTGGCGCGCCCCGGTAGGCGTCCTGTTGCAGGATCTCCACCAGATCGTTCCATTCGGAGCGAGGCCATTTTCGCTCTTTTTGATCGGCGGATCGGGTCTGATCGTTCTGCTCCAGTCCCAGGGTGTCGATGTCGCGTTTTTCCTCCAGGGGGCGAATGGCCACCAGATCCATGGGATTCTTGTCGAACTCTTCGGTGAGGTACTGGGGCAGCACCATCAGATCCGGCTCGCCGGGACGGGCGGCCAGCAGATTGGGCGAGGCGCGCCACAAGGAGAGCGTCTCGGCGTTGCCGGAGGCGGGCGTCATCTCCAGGGTCCACTCCGCGTCCCCGGCGGGACGCTGGCTGGTGAAGGCGGTCCCCTGGGCGTTGGCCAGGGCGAACATCCAGGTGCGGATGCGATTGGCGTTCGCCAGATCGGCGAAGGGTCGTTCCAGGCGCCAGTGGTTCTCCTGGTCGCGGGTCAACAGGAGTTCGCCGCCGGTTGTGCTCCTGATGGCGAGACGGGTGATGTCATGGGGTTGCACGGTGGCGAGGTTCTTGTCACGCAGGGCGTCGTTTTTCTGCACGACTCCGGCCACATCGCTCTCCGGCATCAGGACCACCGGACCGGATTCCCCCAGACTCACATAGCGTTTTTTTCCGGTCGGCGTGGTGGCGCCCACCGCCAGGCGCACCGTTTGACCCTGTTGATCCTGAACCGTCAGGCGGGCCGCGGGGGTGTGCAGACCATACGGCGCGGCCTCCTTGATGACCTCCGCCACTTTCTGCTCATAGGGTTTGTTCAGCACCTCCAGCATGGTTTTGACCGTCGCGCCACTGGTGCGCGCCGGAGCCGGGGCGGTGATCTGCCATTGTCCCTCTTTTTTGGTCAGCGTCAGGGTTTTGCCGGAATCGTCGGCAAACTCCGCCGACACCACGGCCTCTGTCCGGATGGTGCCCAGGGCGCGGGATTTCCTGTCCGCCTCGTCCCGGGACGCTTCACGGGCGTCCAGGATCCACAACCCTCCGGCCGCCGCCAACAGGACCACAGCCAGAACGAGGTTGGTCCGCCACCCTTTGGAAATGCCGCTCGCCATGGTCAACGCCGCCTCCGCTTGCTCCAGATGCCCGCGCCAATGCCCAGCAACACGACGGGAACGATCACCACCAGCCCCCAGAACAGCAGCAGGGCGTCCCCGGCGGGCAGGTTGAGGCCCGCATCCCGGACCTCCTTGGGCTTGATGGCGATGAAATTCTCGTCCTCGGCCAACCAGCGGGTGATGTTGAGGAACAGGTCGGCGTTCCCCAGGGCGTTGATGTAGGCGTCCGCCACGAAGTTGGAGTTGGCCAGCACCACCAGACGCTGTTTTCCGGCTTCCACCGCCGCGCCCATCAGAATCGGACCCTTGCGATCCTTGTCGGGATCGAACGCCACCTTGTCACCGGGCAGGTCCCCGGGTGCCAGCGAGCCCCGCGCCGCTCCTTCCCGGATCCGGGCGCCCCCTTCCTTGCTC
>JADGCR010000281.1 GCA_015228895.1 Magnetococcales bacterium | reverse complement strand
GCCCGTTTGGCTTCGATCCCCGTCCCCAATCCCTCTCCCGTGGTATCGCGTCACATGGGCACCCCTTCCGTCGCCGAAGCCGCAGCGCAATTGGCGGCGGGCGGGGAACTGCTGCTGCCCAAGTGGTGTTTCCGGGGGGGGGACGACAAGAACGTCACCATCGCCCTGGCCCGCAAGGAGACCCATCCATGACCACCCCCGACCGACCGGGCAGACTGCTGCTGGTGAGCATTGGACCCGGCAATCACGAACAACTCACCGGGCGGGCCTCGCGCGCCTTGCGGGAGGCGGAGGTGGTGGTGGGTTACAAAAGCTATCTGCGCCTGGTCGCCCCCTTGCTGGGAGAGAAGGAGACCGTGGGCAGCGGCATGCGCCAGGAGTTGGAACGGTGCACCCTGGCGGTGCGACTGGCGCAGGCGGGCAAGATCACCGCCTTGATCTCCTCCGGGGACGTGGGGGTGTACGGCATGGCCGGACCCGCCTTCGAGGTGTTGCTGGAGGCCGGCTGGCGTCCCGGCGCGGGAATCGAGGTGGAGGTGATCCCGGGGGTGAGCGCCATCAACGCCTGCGCCTCCCTGGTGGGCGCGCCCCTGACCCACGATTTCTGCACCATTTCCCTCTCCGACCTGCTCACCCCCTGGCCACGGATCCGCAAGCGTCTGGAAGCTGCGGCCTCCGCCGATTTCGTCACCGCCCTCTACAATCCCAGAAGCAGCAAACGGATCTCCCAGATCGAAGAGGCCCGTTCCATTTTTCTGGCCCATCGGGCCACCACCACCCCGGTGGCGGTGATCACCGCCGCCTTCCGGGAGGACGCCAATGTCATCCTCACCGATCTGGCGGGATTCCTGGATCATCCCATCGGCATGGAGACCACGGTATTGATCGGCAACTCCAGCAGTTTCGCCCAGGGAGGCGTCATGGTGACCCCCCGTGGTTATACCGGCAAATACGACCTCGAAAGGATCGTCCATGGCCCCCGCTGAACCGGCCCGCCGCGCCCTGATGATCCAGGGCACCACCTCGGACGCGGGCAAGAGTCTGCTGGTCACCGCGTTGTGCCGGATTCTGCATCGCCGGGGCGTCCGGGTGGTGCCGTTCAAACCCCAGAACATGGCCTTGAACAGCGCGGTCACCGAAGACGGCGGGGAGATCGGTCGCGCCCAGGCGATTCAGGCCGCCGCCTGTGGCCTGGCTCCCCATACGGACATGAATCCGGTATTGTTGAAACCCAACTCCGAGGTGGGGGCGCAGGTGATCATTCAGGGGCGTCCCCACACCAACCTCAACGCCCGTGACTATCATCATTTCAAGCCCCGGGCACTTCTTTTCGTGCTGGAATCGTTTCACCGTCTGGCCTCCCGGTACGACTGCGTGCTGGTGGAGGGGGCCGGCAGTCCGGCGGAGGTGAATCTGCGGGCGCGAGACATCGCCAACATGGGCTTCGCCGAAGCGGTGGACTGCCCGGTGGTGATCGTGGGCGACATCGATCTGGGTGGGGTTTTTGCCCAGTTTGTCGGCACCCTGGAGATCCTCTCCCCCGCCGAGCGGGAGCGGGTGCAGGGTTTCATCATCAACAAGTTCCGTGGGGATGCGACCCTGTTGCAACCGGGAGTCGATTGGCTGGAGAAAAAGACGGGGAAACCCGTATTGGGGATCGTCCCGTTCATGCCCAACCTCTATCTGGCCGCCGAGGACAGTTTTTTCTCCCGGGAGGACACCACTCCCGGAGAGGCGGCGGGCTTGCGGGTGGTGGTGCCACGACTGCCCCGCATCAGCAATCACACCGATCTCGATCCTTTACGCCTCCATCCGGGTGTGCGACTGGACTGGATCAACACGGGAGAGACCATCCCCCCCGCCGACCTGATCATTCTCCCTGGCAGCAAGAGTGTCTGCGCGGATCTGGCCTGGTTGCGGGAACAGGGTTGGGAGGAGGCCATCACGCGCCATTTGCGTTACGGGGGCAAACTGCTGGGGATTTGCGGCGGATTTCAGATGCTGGGGCAAAACCTGGACGACTCTCTGGGTCTGGAAGGCCCCGCGAACATCGCTCCCGGTCTGGGATTGCTGGAGATGGAAACCCGTTTCGACCGGGAAAAGATTCTGCTCAACGTGCGGGGTCGCCTGGCGATCGGCGGGGTTCCCGTGCACGGCTACGAGATCCACATGGGGATCAGTTCCGGCCCGGCTCTGGAGCATCCCGGCTTTTACCTGGAGGGGAAGCCCCATGGTGTTCTGTCCAGGGATGGGCGGATTCTGGGGGGGTATCTCCACGGTTTGTTCGATGGAGCGGAGGCCTGCCGCGCCCTGCTGGCCTGGGCCGGATTGCGCGATCCCCGACCCATGGATCTGGCGCGGGAGCGCGAGGCGGCCTTCGACCGCATGGCCGACACTTGCGCCACCCATCTGGACATGAAAACGATCTGCGCTCTTTTGGGGCAGGAGTGGGTCTGATGCGCGACGACAAACCCGGTGTGGTGGTGGTGTTGACCGGCGAGGGCAAGGGCAAGTCCTCCAGCGCCTTCGGCATGGTGCTGCGGGCTGCGGGATGGGAAATGCGGGTGTGCGTGTTGCAGTTCATCAAGAGCGCCAAACGCCGCACCGGAGAGCGGATGGCGGCGGAACGGCTGGGGGTGGAGTGGCACGCCCTGGGCGACGGATTCACCTGGAAGCAACCCGACCCGGAACGGAATCTGGCCATTGCCCGTCAGGCATGGAACGTTTGCCTGGAAAAACTGGCCAGTGGACGATACGATCTGGTGGTGTGGGACGAAATCCATTATGCCATCGGTTACGGCTGGCTGAGCGGTGCCGAAGTGGCCGAGGCGATCCGGACGGTCAAACCCCCAGCCACCCATCTGATCCTCACGGGCCGCGCCGCTCCACCCGAAGTGATCGCCGCGGCGGACACCGTCAGCGAAATCCTGGAGATCAAACACGCCTTCAAGGCGGGCATCCGGGCGGCCAAGGGGGTGGAGTTTTAAGACCCCCTCCATCTCTGATAAGACCACGCCCAGATTCAATATAGTGGTCAACAGTGTCCGGCGGCAACTGCCGGACGGATTTCCTGCACCACGGGTTGAGTGAACCCGTTCTTTACTGTACGCAAACGGGATGGTCGAGGTATCCTTTGGCAACATCAAAGGCAACTCGCCATTTTCAGACCAGGAAAAACGCACTGAACTCCTGGAGAAACTGAACTCAATCAGAGGAATCGAAATCTGTAATAGGCAAGACTTAATCTGACATTTCTGATAGGATGGATGGAAACCAACCCAAGGAG
>JADGCR010000280.1 GCA_015228895.1 Magnetococcales bacterium | reverse complement strand
CATACGTATAGGTCGCATCCGGGGCATGCACGCAGATGAGATCCAGCATATTCTCGGAGATCAGACGGAAACGCTCCTCGCTCTCCTGCAAGGCGTTCTGGGCGAGAATCCGTTCGGTGATCTCCTCGAAAACCACGGCAAACTGGCCATGGCGTGGCGAAAAAGCATAGACATCGAAATATTTCCCGATCTCCCGGGTGTAATTCTGAACCCGTGCCGCTTCTCCCGTCAGGGCCACCTTGCCGTAGGTTTCGATCCAGAAGGGTTCCGTGTTCGGCAGCAGTTCCAGCACCCGCTTGCCGAGCACCTGTTGAGCGGAAAGGCCCGTCATGGCGGTAAAGGCGGAATTGATCTCCAGATAGCGATAATCCACGGGACGACCGGCATCGTCCACGATGATCTCGTGCAGGGCAAAACCGTTGAGCATGCTGGAGAAAAGACTGCGGAAACGCTCCTCGCCCTCCCGCAGGGCCAGATTGCGTTCTTCCATGAGACGTTCGTGGAGTTTCTGGCGACGTTGATGTTTGAGGAGCCCCAGAACGGAAAGAACGACAATCACTGCGAACAGGCTGGTCAGCAACAGGGCATCATGGCGCCAGATGGTCACGATGTCGGACAGGCGGCGACTGGTGACCACCACCAATGGCTTGTCCAGGGGCAGTTCGGGGGAGCGCACGGTGCGGAAAGCCACCATGCGTTCCTCTTTAACGGAAGGGGAGTAACCGCTTTGCAGGGTTTCGACCTGACCGCTTTCCAGATGGCGGGTGAAGAAGGTGCCCGGCAGATACAGAGTCTTGCCAACCAGTTCCGGGCGCGGGGGCTCGATAAGATAGAGAATACCGTCTCCATGCACGACACTGCTCCACATGTCCGGCGCATAGATCACCGAATGCAGCAGGGTGCGGAAATAGTCCGGATCGAGGGTGGCGTGCACGGCTCCCGAGAAACGGCCATCCGGTTCCGTCAACGGCATGGAGAGCTGCATGCCCCAGGCGCCCAGCCGGGTGGTGAAGGGCTGGGAGAGATAGAACATGGCTGGATCGTTGCCCTGGCGGGTGGTGCGGAAATAGGCGCGTTCGCTGAGATTGGCGCCGATGATTTCGCTGCGGTTGGCAGCCCTGATGATCCCCTCATCATCCTGAAGGTGAAGCGTGCGCACGCCGGGCATGGTTTCGCACAGCACGCTGAAACGGAGCGACACCTCTTCTGCCCATTTCGGCTGTGTGCGCCATGCGGACAGGGAGTCGCGCACGATGCCCATGACCCGGTGTATCGACTTCATCTGATGCAGCAGGTTGGTGTCAATGACGCGGACCTGGGTAATGAGGCGCTCGCCTTCCTGTTTGATCACCAGGTCGTGCTGGTGCAGGAGCATGAAGGTGAGCAGGCCGCCCAGCCCGAGCAGGGCGTGCAGCAGCGCCACCCATTGGGTGAGGTAGGGATTGCGCAACTGGCGGCTGAAATCGTGCCGGGAAACGGCGAGCAGGGCGGCGCCCAGCAGGAAAAAGGCAAAGCCGGTTTGCGGGGCCATGCGGGTGAGCTGGAACCAGCCGTAGGCGCTGCCCATGTCCAAAAGGTATCCGGCGAGGGCGGTGGCGCCCAGAATCAGGACCAGCAGTCCGAGGATCCACACCGGCAGGTCACGATGCGGAATCGGCAGGGAGCGCAGCAACAGGGCGAGGCCCGCGAGGATGAAACAAAGGGCGGTATTGGGGGCCATTCGGCCCGGGTGGGAGGTATGCAAGGTGTAAAAGGAAGAATCCAGGAAGAGGCGGTCAAGGCCCAGGTCAAGGTGCAGGAGGTATTGGATCAGGGTGAGGCTGCCCAGGAGCAACACCGTCAGAGCCGCAAGGGCGGCCAAGCCGTTTCGTTCCCGGACCAGGGCCGGAAGGGCGAGACCGCTGGCCAGGAAAGCCAGGGCGGTATTGTATTGCATGGCCACGAAATCGGGGCTCAAGCTGATGAGGGCGGGCATGCGCAAATGCCAGCCGACGATGACCGTCATGCCGAGCAGGGCAACGGAAATGCCGCAAAATATCAGGAAACGCTTGCTTGTGTCAGAGGATGCCATCATGGTTGCTGCCCTGGATTCAGAGCTTGTGAAACCATCAGATCCGTCACGAGAACGTCGCCAGGCTTGCCTCGCAAGGCGCGCAACGTGCTCCTGGCGTGCGCGTGGTCATTCCACGCAACCCCCTGGAGCGCGTTGCGCAACGCAACGGGGCATGAATGGAAGGCGTTCGCCGTGGGAGGTGATTTTTTCACGCGCTCTCAGGATAGGGTATGAAATTACTGGATATTCTTGGCCTTCATGTAAGGCACATAGGTGCGGTCGGTACCCAGGATGTGCTCCACCAGCCACACCTTGGCAATGCCCAGCAGATCGATCCCCACCGAGAAGCGGCCCTGCTTGAACTCCTCCACCAACTGTTGAAGGGTGGAGACCAGGCGCACATGCTTGGCCTTGTGCTCCGTGAGGGAGGGGTAGTCGGTGCGGGCCATGGCCTCCTCCTCGTGCGCGAAATGCTTGCGGGTGTAATCCACGAACCCGTCCAGGATCTTGCCGATCACGTCCGCGCCCCGGCCCTCCTTCATGGCCAGTTGCAGGGAGTTGATCATGTCCACCAGCATCTTGTGCTCCTGATCCACGAAAGCGATCCCGGTGAGCAGCCGCTCGCCCCAGGGGAAGAAGGGTTTGGCCTCCATCTGCGCATCCCCGCCCTGATAGAGGCTGTTGAGCAGCCGGAAGAACCCCTCGCGTTTCTCGTGGAAGGCGGCCAGCAGCTCCAAAGCCCGTTCGCCGCGCCCTGAACCGCTCTCCCTGGCGACCTGCCCGGCGAGTTCCACCAGCTCCCGATGCCGCCCGACCGCATCCCGATGCAGCTGGCTGATCCCCTCCTTGTTCTGCCCCCACTCCTGAAAGGAACAGTTGGCCCCCGGAGCGCGTATCGGCGCGCCGCTCGCCAGACGACCGGAGACGAGCTGTTCCAGCCGCCCCTGCATGGAGAGCAGCTCCTCCTTGATCTGCATGATGTTGAAGGGCGGAGCCGCGACATCCAGTTCGGTCTGGCTGGCGTAGAGGCTGTTGCTCATGTTCTGCATCACCTGCCCCAGACGCTGGAAATGGCGCGCCGAACCCAGCATCAGGTCGGCGGTGCGGGCGGCCTCCCCCATCTTGCCCTGCACGGTGAGGGAGACCTCCTGGGAGACCTGGGCGGATTGCGCCACCTCGCCGGCGAAATCCAGGGCGCGCTGACTCTCCTCCGCCACCCGGCGCGCCTGGGAGGCCA
>JADGCR010000027.1 GCA_015228895.1 Magnetococcales bacterium | reverse complement strand
CGGGCATGAACATGGTGGTTCACCCGGATGTCCAGGGGAAGATCACCCTGGCCTTGAAGAATGTCACCGTGGAAGAGGTGGTGACGATTACCTGCGAGATGTACCAGTTCGACTGTCATCCCTTCGTCGAGAATGGGCGGGATGGCATCAAGGGATTCAAGATCTATCCCTGGCGTTTGGTGACCAAGACCTATCGGGTGGATTTTCTGCCGATCAAACGGGGAGGACGCACCGATACCCAGGTCAGTTCCGGCAGTGGCAAGGAGTCCACCACGTCGAACACGGAAGGCAAGACCACGAGTACCACGAGCGAGTCCAGCAGTTCCGGCAGCAACGTGGAAACGGCTTATGGTTCGGATTTCTGGTTGGACCTGGAGACGACCATTCACTCCATCCTGAAACTGGATCTGGCGATCGAGTCCATCGACGAGGACATCAACGTCAGGGGACAAAAGACGCAAAAGATCAGGATGAAACGGGAGCAGGCGGCGCCCGTCGTCACGGCGCAGCCGGTCGGGATCGGTGCCGAGAGTGGCCAGGGGGAGCAAAAGGCTCCCCAGATCATGTCGGTGCCCCTGTATGGCGGTCAGGAGTTGAAAAGCATAATCGTGAACCGGCAGGCCGGTTTGGTGACGGTTCGGGCCTTCCCCAAGGAGTTGACGGAAATCGAGAGCTTTCTGGATGACCTCAGAAACCGCAGTCAGCGGCAGGTGATTCTGGAGGCGAAGATCCTGGAAGTGGAATTGAGCGATGGATTCCAGTATGGCATCGACTGGCTGGCCATCAACAAGGGGTTGGGCAGCGACCGGTTTCCCCCGTTGGCCACGGAACCCAACAGCGCCCAGACCTTTGTGGGCAGCCTGAAGGAGCAGCTGGTCTCCACGAGTGGTTCCGCCGGATCGACGGTCCTGAATCTGAATCCCCTGTTCACCAAGGGATTTGTCGGCTCCCAGGCCGGACCGGGCGCCCCGTTCAGCCTGGCGTTCCGCGCCCATGATTTTACCGGTTTTATCGGTTTGTTGCAGCAGCAGGGCAAGGTGCAGGTGCTCTCGTCCCCCCGGATCGCCACCATCAACAATCAGAAGGCGGTCATCAAGGTGGGCGAGGATGGCTTCTTTATCACCGGCATGGACAGTCCGTCGGTGATCGGTGTCGGTGACGCGGCCAACTATGCGGACCCGACGCCGATCTTCACCGAGATGTTCACGGGCGTGGCCCTGGATGTGACCCCGCAAATCGGTGAGAACGGGATGATCACGCTGCATGTCCATCCCATGGTGCGGACGGTCACGGACAAGGAGAAGAATTACAAGATCAAAGACAAACAGCACTCATTGCCTTTGGCCTCCAGCACCACGCGGGAGACGGACAGCATCATCCGGGTGGGCAACGGGGAGCTGGCGGTCATCGGCGGTTTGCTGAAAAAGGAGCGGCATATGGATGTGGACAAACTGCCGGTGCTGGGAGATTTGCCCTGGGTCGGGCCGCTGTTCCAGAAGGTCAGGGAGAGTTGGGTCAAGAGCGAAATGGTGATCCTGATGCGCCCGGTGATCGTGGACCCGCAAAATGATTGGAAGGATGTGAAACAGCAGACAGCCAGTCGGATCAAAGAGATGCGCAGAGAGCCGCGCAGTTGGAATCCTTAGGTGAAAACGGATCGCTACGGCGTGAAGGAGTTGGAACCGTGAGTCTAATTACTGAAATGCTCAATAATGTGGAAAAAATTCGGGAAGGGCAATCTCCCCGACCCGCGAGCCTGCCCAGCGTCGTGCTGGAATCCCCCCAGGCGAGACGTCTCTCCTGGGGCGCCTGGGCGGGATGGGGTGTGGCGGCCGTCGCGGTCTTCGCGGCGGGTCCGGTGTTGGTGGACCGCTGGTTTGGCCACGGGGAAGGGAGCGCCGTCAGCTCCCGTGAGAAAGGTGCCCCGGCGCAGCTTGCCGTCAATCCATCGTTGGGCGTGATTCAGGCCATGAGTGAACCGGCAGGGGCGGGCATTCTCATGGATGGCCGTTTTGTCGGCGTGACTCCGGCGCGATTCCAATGGACGGCCGGCACGGTGACCCTCACGCTCAAAAAGAACGGCTTCGAGGATCTGATCGCGCCGGTGCAGGTGGATGCCGCCAGGGAGGTGGATTTCCGCGTCACCCTGTCTCCCGTGACCATGGCCCCGGTGGAGCCGAAGCCGGTGGCCAGCGCCCCGCCGGAGGCGATCGTCGCCGAACCGCCGCCTCAGGCGGCCGTCGCCCGCGAGGAGCCGCCGCCTCCGGTGCGCGAGGAGACGAAACTGGCGACCGAGATCAAGGCCACCGAAGAGACCGTGCCCGCGGGCGGGGCGCCCAAGGGGAGCGAGGAGGTCAAGGTGATGGAAGCCCCCATGCCTTCCGAGGAGAGTGTCACCGGGGAGGAGGGCAAAAGCGAACCCAAGGAGCAACCCCCGGCCAAAGAGAAGGCGACCGCCAAAAAGCGGGAAAAGGGGAACCGGAATCCGGGTGCCAGTGACGCCACCATCGCCGCGGCCCTGGATGAGGCCAAAAGGATTTCCATGGAGGAGGCGTTGTCCTCCCTGCTCAAGACCGATCAGTCGGCGCCGATTCAGTCGTTGAACTTTGCCTATTCCATTCAGATCGCCGCCTTTCTGGACCGGGACAGCGCCCTGCGTGAAGCCGCGGTCTGGCGCAAGAAGGGATATGACGCCTATGTATTGGAGTTGTGGGGCGTCAAGGATCCCACCCGTTTGTGGCAAAGTGTCCGTGTCGGCCGTTTCGATGACCTGGCCAAGGCCTGGGCCTCCCTGGAGGCTTTGAGAAAACGGGAAGGGATCAAAGGGTTCTATGTGGCGCGCAGCGACACCTTCGCTCCCCCCACGGGCGCCCCACCGTCCCAATCCTCGAAGATCATCCCCTTGTCCACCCGCGAAAGCAAGGCGGAACCGGAGGCCCGGGCCCATCCGGCCCATGTCGCCAAGGGCGTGACCCCCGCCGCCACTCCGGCACCCGTGCCCGCCGCACCTCCGGCGGAACCGGAACCGGAAAAGGTCCTGGCATCGGCTCCAAAAAGCGAACCGGTTCATGAGTCGGCGCATGAGCCGGTGGCTGCGCCCCCGGCGGCTCCGGTCCAGCCGGAGGCGAACAGTCAACCGGTTGCGGTGGACTGGAAGAAAAGCGCCGCCCGGTCCGTCAAGGAGATGACCGGCAAGGGCGACAGTGAGTCCGTCCCGCAAGGGGGTGCCACCGTCGCTGAAGCGGCCTCCCCGCATCCGGTTCAGGGAGAACCACCTCCGGTCGAACCGGTGCAACCCACTGCCCCGGCGCCCGTGAAAACGAAACCGGTGGCAGACGAAAAACCCCCGGTCGAGAAGAAGGCCTCCCCTCCGGTCGCCCATGCCAATCCGGATGGGGTGGGAGAAAAGTCGGCCTGGAGTGAGGAGAGCCCTCGGCCCCAAGCCGCGGACCGGCCCCAAGCCGCGGACCGGCCCCAAGCCGCGGACCGGCCCCAAGCCGCGGAGAAGAAGCGTGGCGGGGATTCGGAAGGGGTGAAGAGTCCCCCCCCGGCGACCACGCCCCCCACCGGAGAATCCGGGAAATTCGCCTCCCGGCCCCGCGCTTCGGTGCAGACCGCCGCGGCCCAGGAACCTGCCAAGGTCCCCGCCGAGCAGGCCAGCCAGGCGGAGAGGATCTATCTGCAGTCCGTGGAGAAGAAGAATACCGGCGACATGGCCGGGGAAGAGGCGTTGTTGCAGCAGGTCATCAAGCTCGATCCCGCCAACATGCAGGCTGTCCGGCGTCTGGCCCGCATTCTGGTGGAGACCAACCGGGCCGACAAGTCCCTGGAGTTGCTGCGTCAGGCGGCGGGGGATCGCAACGACACCTTCCTGGCGGAAGAGGACCCCAATCTGGCCGCTTTCATGGCCGCCTTGTATCAGCGTCGCGAGGACCATTGGCAGGCCATTGACCTGTATGACGCGTTGTTGAAAAAATATCCCAACAAGGGGATCTGGCAGATGGGCATGGCCATCTCCCTGGAAAAGGTGGCGGAAACCAGCGAGGCGTTGCGGGCCTATAAAAAGGCTCTGGCCAGTGGTGACCTGAGTCACAAATTGCAGAGCTTTGTCCGCAAGAGGATCGAAAAACTGTAAGGTATGAGCTCATTGCGTCCCAACAAGCCCCATCTGGGGGAACTGCTGGTCGAATCCGGTTTGATCACCGACGAGCAGTTGCGCCTGGCGTTGGTCCACCAGGAGAAAACCGGGGTCAAGCTTGGGGAGGCTTTGATGCGCCTCGGGTATATCACCGAGGAGGCTTTGGAAAAGTTCCTGACCCGCCTGCGGCAGAAAATCCGCATCGGGGATCGACTGGTGGAATCCGGCATCATCACCTCCGAACAGTTGCTGGCGGCCTTGGCGGAGCAGAAGCGGAGCGGCAAAAAACTCGGCCAGAGTCTCGCCCAGTTGGGTATTCTGAGTGAAATCAAGTTTCTGGAATTCTTTTCCAAGCAGATTCGCCTCCCGTTCGTCGATTTGAGAAAATTCAATTTCATCCCGGAACTCGTCCAGTTGTTGCCGGAGACCATGGCCCGTCGTTTTCGCGCCGTGGTGTTGTCCAAGGGGAGCGAAGGGATCCTGGTGGGCATGGCCGATCCCACCGACATCTTCATTTTCGACGAACTGACGCGCCAGTTGGGCAATTCGGTGCGTTTGGCCCTGGTGAGCGAGACCCAGTTGTTGCGCTCCCTGGATCTGGTCTATCGGGGCAAGGACGACATTCAGGAGCAGGCCGCGGCCCTGGAAGAGGAGGTGGGCAGGTCCGATTTCGACCTGGAAGGGATCGTGCAGTCCGAGATGGCGGTGGACGCCCCGGTGGTCAAGATCCTCCAGTCCCTGTTCGAGGACGCCATGCGCATGAACGCCTCGGACATCCATATCGAACCGGACGCGGATGTGTTGCGCATCCGGCAGCGGATCGACGGGGTGCTCAACGAACAGATCGTGAACGAAAAACGGATCGCCCCCGCCCTGGTCTCCAAGCTCAAGCTCATGGCCGGCCTGGAGATCGCGGAAAAGAGACTGCCCCAGGATGGCCGGTTCCACATCTCGGTGAAGGGCAAGAGCGTGGACGTGCGGCTTTCCACCCTCCCCATCCAGGACGGCGAGTCGGTGGTGATGCGGTTGCTGGATCAATCCGCGGACAACCTCAACCTGGACATGGTGGGGATGGAAACGGCGCTCCTGAATCGTTACCGGTTTCTTTTGCAGCGTCCCCATGGCCTGATTCTGGTGACCGGACCCACGGGGAGCGGCAAGACCACCACCCTGTATGGCTCCCTCAATTATTTGAACTCCCCCGCCAAGAAGATCATCACCGTGGAGGACCCGGTGGAGTACCGTCTGCCGCGCATCAATCAGGTGCAGGTGCGCGCCCGGATCGGCTTGACCTTCGCCAAGGTGTTGCGCACCGTGTTGCGGCAGGACCCGGATATCGTCCTGGTGGGCGAGATGCGGGACCAGGAGACCGCGGAGATCGCCATCCGCGCCGCCCTGACCGGCCATCTGGTGCTCTCCACCCTGCACACCAACAGCGCCGTGGCCACGGCCATACGCCTGGTGGAGATGGGGGTCGAGGGGTACGCGGTGGCCTCCGCCCTCAAGTGCATCCTGGCCCAGCGTCTGGTGCGGCGCGTCTGCGGCGATTGTGTCGAAATCATGGAACCGGATCACAGCCAGCGGATTCTGTTGCAGGGAATGATCGGCCCCCGTGCCAGGGGGGCGCGGTTGAGTCAGGGCAAGGGGTGTCCCCAGTGCAACCGCAGCGGCTACCGGGGGCGTATCGCCGTGGTGGAGCTGTTGGAGATGAAAGGGGGACTGGCCGACGCCCTGCGCGGCAACGACACCACGGGTTTCATGCGCCAGGCCGAGTTGCAGTCCGGTTTCGTGCCACTGCACCTGGCCGCCCTGGAGTACGCCTTGAAGGGGATCACCACCCTGGAGGAAGTGATGCGACTGGTCAGTGACGTGGAGACCGGGGAGGAACAACCCGCGCCTCCCCCGGAGATGACCGGGGCGCTCCCCTCCGAGGACAGGCCGGTTGACCAGGTGACATGAGATGGCCGTATTCCGTTATGTGGGACGCAATGATGGCAAACAGGTGGAGGGGGTGATCAACGCCCCCAATGTGGACGCCGTGGTGGAGCAGCTCTTCAATCGCCGCATCGAGCCCCTGGATATCCAGGAGGTGGCGGCCGCCACTCCGGGCATCGAACTGGAGTTTCTGGTGGAGTGGCCCACGGACGATGACCGCATCCTCTTCGCCCGCCAGATGTACACCCTGACCAAATCCGGGGTGTCGTTGATCCGTTCGCTGCAGGGTCTGGTGGAGAGCGCCATCAACAAAAAATTGAAACAGGCCATGGTGCGCATGATCGAGGACCTGCAAGCGGGTCGGGAACTCTCCGTGGCCCTGGCCGAGCATCCGAAGATCTTCGATCGTCTGTTCATCCGCATCATCCGCATGGGGGAAGAGACGGGACGCATGGACGAGTCCTTCAAGCAACTGTATCAATACATGGAAGTGGACAAGAAGACCCGCCGTCAGATCAAGAGCGCCATGCGCTACCCCACCTTTGTGATCATCGCGATCATCATCGCCATGTTCATCGTCAACTATTTCGTGATCCCCAACTTCGCCGGCATGTTCAGCAAAATGGGTTCCGAGTTGCCGTTGGCGACCAGAATCCTGTTGGCGACTTCGGCTTTCGTCAAACAGTACGCCCTGTTCATCCTGGTGGGGGGGGTGGTGGCGTTTTATGGATTTTTTGCCTACATCAAGACGCCGGATGGCCGTCTGTGGTGGGACAGGAGCCGTCTGAGCCTCCCTTTGGTTGGCTCGATCATCAATCGGGCCACGTTGGCCCGTTATTCCCGCGCCTTTTCCATGGGGTCTGGCGCGGGATTGCCGGTGATGCAGATCCTGACGGCGGTGGAGGAGGCCGTGGACAACGCCTTCATGGCGCAGCGCATCGCCGGGATGCGGGAGGGGATCGAGCGGGGGGAGAGCCTGACCCAGGCCGCCTACAACAGCGGGATGTTCACGCCACTGGTGATGCAGATGATGGCCGTGGGGGAGGAGACCGGCGGCATGGACGAAATGATGGCCGAAGTGGCCGAGTTTTACGAGCGGGAAGTGGAATACGAGGTGGCGGGCTTGAGTTCCGCCATCGAACCGATCCTCTTGACCGTGATCGGCGGCATGGTGCTGGTGCTGGCCCTGGGGATCTTCATGCCCATGTGGGACATGAGTTCCGCGGCCATGGGGAAAGGGAAACGTTGATCGATGACACTGGCACCTCTGCTGTTCTCCCTGCTGCTGATTCTGGCGCTGGTCGGTTCCCTGGTGGGTCTGGTGCTGGGAGCCTGGCTTTTCCTGCATCCCGGCGCCTCCTCCGTCTTGGACCGTTCCGCGCTGGAGACCTTGCGGGCCTGGTCCCGGCCCGTGCGGGTGGAACGGTTCGTCTACCGTCATCACCGCTGGTTTGGTGGCGGGATCGTGCTCGGATCGTTTTTCACCCTCGTGGCCCTGGGGGGCTACGCCCATCGGCTGGTCGCCCTGGCCAGGGTTGGCAACCGCCTGAACCTGGAGGCGTGGTTGTGGGAAAGTCTGCTGTTGTTCGTGGCCCTGGGCAATTTCTTCACGTTGGCCTCCGGCCTGCTGATCCTGATGCGTCCCAGCGGTCTCAAGGGGTTCGAGGCGTGGGCCAACCGTCCGGTCGATCCCGGAAAGGCGCGGCAATGGTTGCTTGCCGGTTTGCGGAACCGGCCCAGGGTGTTTGCGCTGCTGCTGGTGGCCAGTGGGACTGTCTCGCTGTTTCTATTGATGAAAAAATTGAACAAAGTGTGGTGATATGACTGCGCAACCGTCCGTGATGGACACTGTTTCTCAAGCCCTGGAACAGGGGCACGCCTTTTATCTCGCGGGTCAACCCCGGGAGGCCGAGCGGGTGTATCGGGCCATTCTGCAGCGGGAACCCACCCACCCGGAGGCCAACCACAATCTGGGAGTGTTGCGGCTGCAGGCCGGAGAGACCCTGGAGTGCCTCGCCCATTTCAAGGCGGCGGTGGAGGCGGAACCGGGGCAGGGGCACTACTGGTTGAGTTATCTCGACGCCCTGTTGCACGCCGGACAGCACCGGAGCGCGGCGGAGGTTCTGGCCCGGGCCCGGAGTCTGGGTCTGCGGGGAGAGGCCGTGGAGAGTCTGGCGGCCCGCCTGGAGCGTGGTGGCGATCTCCACCCCCGGGGCCTCGCTCCGGGGACGGATCAACGCATGACCACGCTGTTCATCCAGGGGCGTTATGGGGAGCTGGAACGGCTTGCCAGGGAGATTCTGGCCCGTTTTCCGGACGACTCCATGGGGTGGAAGGGGTTGGGGATCGCCCTGTCCCATCAGGAACGTTTCGACGAGGCGCGGGAGCCGCTGCTCAAGGTGTTGGCCCTCTCCCCGGACGATGACGCGGTGCGGGGCTATCTGGGCCTGGACCCTCCGGCCTGGCAGGTCGCCTGTTGCCGGAAATGGGGGGTCGGGTCGCTGGTTGGCCACGTGCGGCTGCGGGAACAGTCGGTACGATTGGAACAACAGGCCCGCCGGCTGTATCCCGGACCGGATTATCTGACCATTCTGAACCTGTGTCACGCGGCGCTCCGGCCCTCCGGTTATCTGGAGATCGGAGTGGCCCATGGGGACTCCCTGGCTTTGGCCGGCAAGGGGTGTCTCGTCCACGCCGTGGACCCGGATGCGGCCATACGGATGCCGATTCAGGGGGAGGTCGCGCTCTTCGATCTCACCTCCGAGGCGTATTTTGCCGATGTGACCCTCCATCCTCCGGGGGGTGTCCGGTTCGATCTGGTCTTCATCGATGGTCTGCACACCTTTGATCAGGCCTTCCGCGACCTGGTGAACGCCCTGACCAGAACCCATGACCGGTCGGTGCTGGTGGTGCACGATGTTCTGCCGGTTGACGAACTGTCGGCCCGTCGCGTGCGGGAGTCCCTGTACTGGGCCGGAGATGTCTGGAAAATGACCCTCCTGATCGAGCGGTTGTTGCCTGACGCCCGCATCACCACCCTGCCTGTCTATCCGACCGGTCTGATGTTCGTGCGCCACCCCCCTTTGACACGGGAGCAGGCCGGGGAGCTCCTGCGTCACGCGTCGATGCTGTCGGATGAACTCCTGGAGCTCCCCTGGCCCGCGTCCCGCGAGGCTCTGGAGGCGAGGACGCGCAAGGTCCGGGAGGAGAGTCTGTGCGCCCTTGAGGGCATTCTGTTCCGGTGGGGGGAGAACGGGTCCGACGCGCTTTATGCTGTGGATTGCCCCCAGCGGGTGAACGAGCTGGGCAACCGTTTCTTTCGACAGGAGCAGTTCCCCCAGGCGGAGATCTGCTACCGACAGGTTTTGACGGACCAACCGGCCTGGGTCGTGGCCCACAACAATCTGGGGGCCGTGTTGTGGCGACAGGGACGGGCGGGGGAGGCGGCCACCTGTTTTCATCAGGCGCTGGCGCTCCAGCCGGACGATCCGGACACTCTCAGGAATTTCGGGAATTTTCTCCTGGAGCGGGCACACTACCCGGAAGCCGAAGCCTGCTTCAGGCGGGCGTTGGCGCTCCCCGGAGACCCCGCCGAACCTCTTTTCGGTCTGGGCAACGCCCTGCAACTCCAGAATCGCCTGGCGGAAGCGGAAACCTTCTATCGCCAACTCCTGGAGCTTCAACCGGGGCATGCCAGGGCGTACAGCAATCTGGGCACGATGCAGCTGAAACAGGGACGGCTGCCCGCCGCCGAGGAGAGTTATCGCCGGGCGTTGCGCCAGGCCCCGGATTCGGTGGAGCTGTTCAGCAATTTGCTGTTGGCGCAAAATTATCGTGGTGACGGAAAACTGGAGGTCGCTCTGGATGACGCCAGAAAGTATGGCGCGCTGGTGGCCTCCCTGGCCCGGCCCTTTCAACACCGCCCCGACCCGGCGGCGGCCAACCGGCCGCTGCGGGTTGGCCTGGTTTCCGGGGATTTTCACGCGCATCCTGTGGGCCATTTTCTGGAAGGGGTGGTCGCCTGCCTGCGGCCGGAAACGCTGGAACTCTTCGCCTACGCCACCGCCGAACGGGACGACGCGGTCAAGAGGCGGCTGCTGCGCATCATCCCCCATTGGCGCGGGGTCGGTCGGATGGGGGACGAGGCCCTGGCCCGCCTGATCCAGGAGGATGGCATCGACATTCTGGTGGATCTCGCGGGACATAACGCCCACAACCGGCTCTCTCTGTTCGCCTGGAAACCCGCGCCGGTCCAGGTCGCCTGGCTGGGCTATTTTGCCACCACCGGGGTGGGGGAGATGGACTATATCCTGTGCGATGCCATCAATCTGCCGGAGAACGAGGCGTGGCATTTCGTGGAAACCCCTTGGCGTCTGCCGGAGTGCCACCTCTGTTTCACCCCGCCGGAATTCCCCCTGGAGGTGGCCCCGTTGCCCGCGCTGACCAATGGGTTCATCACCTTTGGTTGTTTCAACGCCTGGTCCAAAGTGACCCCCGCCGTTCTGGAGTGTTGGGCCGCCATTCTCTCCGCCGTGCCGGGGAGTCGTCTGTTCCTCAAGAACGCCTCGCTCGGAGAACCGGTCATCCGCCAGGAGGTTCTGGCATGGTTCGCACAACGCCACATTCCCGCCGGGCGGTTGATCCTGGAGGGAGAGGAGTCACGGGAGGGCTATCTGGCCTGTTATCACCGGGTGGACATCGGTCTGGACCCGTTTCCCTTCCCTGGTGGCACGGTGACCGTCGAGGGGTTGTGGATGGGGGTGCCGGTAGTGACCCTCAAGGGCGACCGTTTCGTCTCCCATCAGGGGGAGACCCTGCTGGCCAACGCCGGATTGTCATGCTGGATCGGGGGGAACCAGGAGGAGTACAGGGCCAGGGCCATCGATTTCGCGAGTGATCCCAATCGGTTGTCCAGCCTGCGCGCCGGACTGCGGCGGCAGGTTCTCTCCTCTCCTCTGTTTGACGCGCCACGCTTTGCCGGACACCTCACCCGGGCCCTGCGGGGAATGTGGCGACGCTGGTGCGTTTCCGGGAATCATTGACGTATCTATTGAACGGCTCAAGAGAATGTCGCCGGGAAAATGCGTTGTGATCTTGAAAATTTAGTGGCGCATTCCAGCGAGTGCGCTATACTTGAAGGCAAGAGAAGCGGATTGCCATGCGGGGAGGGGAGTGGCAAGCATGAACCATCGCGTGTTGGAAGCCCGGAAGCCGGTACGGGACTCCGGATTCACCCTGATCGAGCTGGTCATGGTGGTCGTGATCCTCGGTCTGCTGGCCGCGGTGGCGTTGCCACGGTTCGTGGATTTGACCGGCGAGGCCGAGCACGCGGCGGCGGATGGCGTCTTCGCGGCAGCCCGGGCCGCGACCGGAACCAATTTCGTGGCCGGGCGCGCGGGCAAGGCGGGGATCGCCCGCATCACCGATGGCACCACCCTTCTGGACGCCATGGATGGCAAACCGAATGGCTGGTCCCCGGCCGGGCAGGCCATCAACCTGACTCAGGGAGGGATCACCTATTCCATCGTCGTCTCCGCGGCGGAAAGCGAATCCGCCAAGGCCAGCCTCACCAAAAGCTGGTGAGCGCGCCGGGACGATCGGGGTCGATGGAGAGGGGAGAGACTGTTTTTTCGGTTGTTTTCCGGTGGCCAAAGAAACGCTGCGGCGGGATCTGGCGGATGGGAGACGACCTTTTCACGCTCTGGGCCGCGGCTCGGGGTCAACATTCTTCACCAGAGGAGCACCACGACATGAACAGCACCCTCAACACAGATCGTCGGGCCGATCGTCGGCAAGCGGGTTTCACCCTGATCGAATTGATCATGGTGATCGTCATTCTTGGCATTCTGGCCGCGGTGGCCGTGCCGAAATTCACCGACTTGAGCGCCGAAGCCGAAAAATCGGCGGCGGATGGTGTCTATGCGGCGGCCCAGTCGGCGGCGGCCATCAATTTCGCCTCGGCGCGGGCGGGCAAGGCGGGCATCACCATGATCTCCGACGGCGCCACCCTGTTGGGGGCCATGGATGGCACGCCCGCGGGTTGGGCCGCCTCCGGTTCCGGACTGACCCACACCGGCAATGGGGTCACCTATACCATTTCGGTCACCACCGCCGAAACGACAGCGGCCAAGGCCGTCCTTGGCAAGAACTGGTAATCGCCATGTCCGGCCTTCGGCCTCGGCGCGGGCGGGATGTGACCTCCCAAAGCGGGGTGTCGCTGGTGGAACTCATCGTGGTGATGACCATCATCGGCATCCTGGCCGTGACAGCCGGAGCCAGGTGGCAGGGGGATCTGACCCTCTACACCAAGGCGGATCAACTGATCAACGATATCCGCTTCGCCCAGACACTGGCCATGCGGGAGGAGCTCAACTTTACCATTTTGCGGGTGGCCGGCAACGCGTATCAGGTGCAGGACTCCACCGGGACGGTGGTGCGCCCCACCGAAGCGCTGTCGGGCGTGACCATCACCCCCTTCTCGATCACCTTCGACAGTCGGGGGAGTCCGGGGGCCGCCACCCAGACGATTCAACTCACCATGGATGGTCAGAGCGTGACCATCCGCGTGGTGGGCAACACAGGTTTGGCGCTGCGATCATGAGGAGGCAGGGCGCGATGGGGAAGAGGTTGACAGCAGGTGGTTTCACTCTGTTGGAGGTGATCTTCTTCATCGTGGTCACAGGTCTCTCCCTGGCCTCCATCACCCCTTTGTACATGACCATTTTTTCCAATCTCACCGCTCTCAACGAAGGAATGCAGGCCGAGTATCTGGGCCAGGAGACCGTGGAGGCCATGAAATCGGCCTATGGCAAGGGGGAGGGGTTCGGCAAGTTGCTGGAGGCCAATTTCCCCTCCGAGACCGGGATCGATGTCGGTGGGGCGGCGACCTTCGACCGGACCATCGAAATCGAAGGATATGTTCCCGGTCAGACGCCGAATCCCTGTACCGGACAGGAGTACAACGGCGAGTCCTACAAATGTTTGACAGTGACCGTCAAGGTCAATGGTTCAAGTACGATTTTGTTCAGAGAACGTATGGTCCATACGGATTTGTTGAACTGACGGAGTCACTTCCATGCGTACCCAAAGTGGCGGAATACGGGAAAAGCAAACGCCTTCGGCAGGATTCACCCTGATCGAAATGGTCATGACGATTGTTATTCTCAGTATCATCGCCGTGGTGGGTGCGGTCAGCATGAGCAGTGGTTTCAACGCCTATCTGACCGCCCAGGCCATCGAACCCATGGCCAACAATGGCCGACTGGCCCTGGAACGGTTGCGCAAGGAACTCAGAAATGCCCAAACCTGTACCGGGATCACCCAACCCGGAGGGAATGGGACGATTCGCTTCACCAATGATCAGGGCAGGGTTGTCCTGGTCACGCAGGAAGGCAATCCCGGCAACGCCATCTACATGAATTTCGATGGCAGTCCGGATCAATGGATGTTGGCGCCCAATGTGGAGGCGGGCAGTCTGCAGTTTCAACGTTCCAATTGCAGCGTGGATGTGAACAGCCAGCCCCTGTCTCCCGGCCTGGTGACCATTGCGTTCACCATGGCGACCCCCACAACGGATGGTGGGGTTGTACGGTTACCCTTCAGAACGGCTGTTTTTGTAAGGAGTGCACCACTATGAAAAACAATTCTGGACAACAGGGAGCCCTTGTTGTCATTGCAATGGTTTTAATGGCCGGCGTGGCCGCGGTTGGGGCTTCGTTCGCCAAGATGCAGGTCAGTGGCATGGATGTGTCCGCCGAGTATACCGGCGGCAACAAGTCGTTCAATGTGGCCGAGACTGCGTTTCAGGTCGGTCTCAAGCAGTTCAAGGATGCGGAATGCGACCCCGCCGCGGTCATCGGGGCCGCGCCTGAGGGGGCGGACGGCTCCACCATCGTGACGCAAGCCATGGGAGAAATGGGGAGTTTCAAACTCACGTTTTGTCCCTTGGGGGAGGCATGCTTCCCCGATTCGTTGATGCCAACCGACACGGATGTGGAACAGGGCAGGGAGGATAACGATGATGGACCGGAAACCAAGAATCCGTATTGGCACAACAAATATGGCAAACATGGCAAATGGCTCGAATGGTTGTCCCGGAATCATCACTTTCAGTATCACCATAACCGCCACAGTGACAAGTGGCATCATTGGAAGGATGCCAGAAACCATCTGAAACATTGTCATGGTCCTCACCATCGTCATCACAACAATCGTGATCCGAAGTGTGATTTTGATGGCGAGACCGGTGTCGAGGATCCGGTCAGCCTGTGGATGGTGACCGCCGTGGATAGTTCGTCTGGCAACCAGCGGACCTTGATCCAGACGGTCAGTTGCGACCCTGGTGACATGGTGGGGGGCAATCTTTTTACCGGTGTCAACTATGCCGCCTGGCCGAATCACAAGGGCTTGATCAACAAGTCCACGGGTACGGTGGATTTCGATGAGGGAGGTGGGGACGAAACGGTGAGAGCCGACGGTGACGAACTGCTGTTGCCGGAAGATGGCGGGCAGGATGTGTGGTTCCGTGGCACGTTCAAGTTGCCTGCCGTCGCCGGCTCCTCTCTGGAGTTCGAGTTCAAGGTGAAAAATGACGGTTACAGAAAACAGGGGCGGGGAACGCGCACCATCCAATGCGGCGATACCATGGATATCGGGGATGGGATCACTCTCACCAGGAACAGCACCACGATCAGATGCGCCTCCCATGGAACCAGCGCAAGCATCAAGTGTGATGGCACGGTGGATGCCGATTGCAACATCAGCGCCGGCAAACTCCATTTCAATCTGGGCAAGATGGATACCGACAAGGTGAAAGAGATCGAAATCAAGGGGCAGAGGACCGAACTCTACAACGCCTTTGTCGGCGCCAGGAACGATGGCGTGCCCGCGCAGGCCAAGGCCAAGCTGGAGATCGGGACATGGGGTGAGAAACTCTGAAACGGCTTCTGGTTGAGTGGCGTCGTGTTGTGATCCCAGGCACCCGTCAAGGTGTCTGGGATTTTTTTGCAGCCAATGAGCCAGAATTGCCGTTCCCACTCCACGACAAAATCGACCGACTTCATCATATGTGTCAAACCATGTCCAGCAGCACCCTGTCTGTCCAGAGGGAAGACCCACCGGGCGGCTGTAAAGTCAAACAGGAGATCTCCTTCCAATCAGTCGTCATTTCGCATGGTCACCGCAGTTCTCCATTGAAGGCTTTTTGCAGTTCCTGATCATACAGCCTTAAATACTCTTCTGCGATTGACGCCCTTCTCTTTCATTTCGGACAAGGCAAAAAAAGTAACAGGGGTTTGTTCTTTTTGCAGGTCCAGTTCTTTCAGGAAGGTGTAATCATGGGTCGCGACAAACACCTGAATGCCACGCTGCGCCAAAAGCAGGAGGATATTGGTAACAGGCTGCATCAGAAATGGATTCAGGTTGGCTTCCGGTTCGTCCCAAAACAGGGTGGTGCCTTCCAGAAGGGCGCCATTGTGGAGAAGTTGCCAAATCAAAGCCAACTTCCGATAGCCTTCTGCCACCAGATGCATTTCCAGATTGGAGTTTCTGTGGCGCAAGAAAAAATTTTCTCCTTCCGCAATGACGCGACCGCCAATCAATTTGCTGATAATTTCAAGGATTTCCTTGTCTTTTTCCGCATAAGGACCTCTCCTGGGAGGAAGCATGGCCAGTTTTAAAATATCGTAGTAGGTTTCATCGAATTCCATTTGATATTTGTCGTACATCGTCATTTTTTGGACGGAAACCCCCTTTCAGTTTTCTGGCGAAAACATTGCCGTTGGGGGTCCGTGAGTCCTGCAGGCAATAGAGTAATTTCAACAGGTGCGATTTTCCGGTTCCATTGGCTCCGACGAAGACGTTGATCGCAGGAGAAAATCCATGGTTAATTGTTCAAAGACAGTGAAATTATTCAATTCCAGTCTGGTAAACATCTCTTGTCTCTTTTGTCACCATGAATGGTCTGTTGTCATGGAATCCGCTCTTGATTGTTGAAGAAGAGTACGGATGGATTATGCCTCAAGACCGATCGAACGCAGGAACCGTTTGATCTCCCCCTCCTTGTCCTGGTACTGACGGATCCTCCCCTCGATTTCGTAGGGACTTTTATCCTGGATGTTTTGCATGGCGACCTGGAGCGTGGTCAACTCCCGCTTCAGTTGCTCCAGCTTTTGAATGTTCTCCGGCGTCAGGGAGAGCGCCGGAGGAGGGACGGGGGCGTGTTCAGTCATCGCTTCAGACCTTGCCCTCCGTGACAGGGATGCCCTTCCGGGGCCGTTGTTTCCGCGCCGGGGGCGCGGCGGGGGGGGAGGAGGAG
>JADGCR010000279.1 GCA_015228895.1 Magnetococcales bacterium | reverse complement strand
TGGGGGAAGTACCAGAGACCAGCACGGAGAGCCGGCCAGTTGGGGAGTCAGTCCCGATTCCCATTCTGTCCGTGGCGGACTTGTAGACAAAATTGGGGCTCTGCGCCGCCTTGCCGTCCCCGCCGCCGATCACCACGCCATCGGTCGTCAGCCCGGAAACCCCGCCACCGCCACCCGCACTGGAGACCACCCAACTCGACCCGGCGTTGGTGGTCTTGAAAACCAGCATGTACACCCCACCCAACGTGGAGAAATCCGGTGCGCTCCCGGTGGCCCACACCCCCCCGGCTGGCAGGGTGACGGTTTTGGCGCTGGTCGCGTCCTGGGTGAAGATCCAGGTCACGGTGCCACAGATGCCAGATGTCGTGACGTTGGAGATGGTCACGCTGGTGATGTCTTCGGTCAGCGTGGTGGTGAAGACGGCACCAAGGGACATGTCGAGCACGATCGCGCCAGCCGAGCTGGATGCCGAGGTGACGGTCGTGGAGATTGATTTTGCCGGGATGCCGGTCAGCTTGAGCAGATCACCCGACGTGTTGCCAAACGCGACGATCTCATCCACCGCCGAAGCGCCAACGGCCTTGTTAACGTCGCCACTCCCCGCGCCGGAAGCGCCTGGAGATCCGGTCGCGCCTTTGAGGTTGGCCAGCTTCATTTTGACCGAGGAGGCCAACGGGTCGAATCCGGGAGATGTCGTGCCAAAGGTGCGGTTGGCGAGGTTTTTCTGGTCGATGCGCATGAAATCCGGGGAGGTCTCCAGAACGCTGAAATTGGCGATCCCGTCGCTCGCGACCAACGTTTCCGCCACGTAAGGGGTGGCCTCCCTCGACGCCTGCACTGCGGTTTGTGAGGTGGAAATCGATCCGCTCATGATTTATCCCTTAATGGTAGATTGTGACAGTCCATTCCTGCGCCCACACCACCAGGTCCGGACTGGAAACCAGCAGCCGTTCACGTCTGATTTGCAGCTCACCTGATTGCGGGCCAAACAGGACACGCCCCAACAACGCCTGCCGGGTGACATCCAGCAGGTCGTAAACCCCTGCGCGGTCCGTGTCGCCACGGGCCGCGGCCTGTCGCCCCCGGAACGACCGGGCGGCCACCACCAGGACAGGGGAGCAGGCAGAATCCCAGTGGTTTCCGGGCCGTAGCGGGCTGTGTTGCGCGTCGGTCATCACGACCAGGCACGATGGGGCGGGACGGCTGACAGACGCCTCCAGCGCGTCATCGACGCTGTAGGTCAAGCTGGTCTGGAGCGTCTTGAACGGTCCGCCCCGCTCGATGTGCAACGCCGACAGGGCTTGCGCCAGGGCGTCTTCCATCTCTCCAAAACCGATCGCCATCAAAAATACCTCAGCGTGTCTCTGCTGAACGTGCGCCCACCCGTCACAAAACCCGGCGATCCCACCCCGGTGGTGGCGGGCGGGGTGGCGGCCCGCAACAAAATCTCCCCTTTGGCCACTTTGTCCAGCCAGGAAACGGCATCGTCGTACCGGGCGCGCACGCTCTCGCTGATCCCCACAATCCGTCCGCGATGCAGGTTGAAAAACACCGCGGAACGGGCGTGCTCCTGCAGGTCGACAGGGACCGTATCCAGTGGCAACTGGTAGCGCCTGCCCAGATAGCCGTCCAGCAGCTCCGTGGCCGCGTCGATGGCGCGCTGCAAAATCCCGGCGTCGATCTGGTACGTGGGTGGATCGGCGCGGTCGGTGAGGTCGGTGATCGCCTCCCGGCCATAAAGATCGATCATTTCCTGTGCCGTGACGTAGGCCATGGTCGTCACGCCGGGTTCTGGATCAGATAGCCGGACAGGATGCCGGTCAGGACCGGCAACCGCTCGAAGGTCACCGGATAGCCGTTCAGCATGTGGTGGGTGACGTCTTTCTCCATGTCCCGCGCCATTTCGGCGGCGATGATGTACCGATCCTTGCGGGACTCGGCAATCATCCTGGTGATGATGTGTCGGGTCTGATTCTCCAGGTCCAGAAATCCTGGAAGCTCTCGATCTGTTGTGGGTGGGTCAAAAAGTTGCAGGGCAAATTGACGTGTTGTGGTTGGACTCATCTGGGTGTCTCCTCCGGTTTGTTTTTGCACAAATGGTGCGATGTGGTATTCTTGGCAGCGCGTCTTAAAATGTAACTTGGGGCGCGAACACCCCCTGGATAACGGGTTGGCCAGATCACCGATGGGTCAACACCGATTGCGTCGGCAATGATGCGTTCCAACGGTGGAGTTACGGGCTGATGCAGCGCCTTGGCAGCCGCGCACGGTGAATAGCCGCGCGCCACGCTCAATCGCCGCAAAGTCCACCCCGCATCCTCAAGATGCATCTTGATTTTGGAGTTGGGCCAGTCCTGTGTGGCTGGTCTATTTTTGGTGTCTATGTTCATCATGGTTCTTAGTCTATGCTGCGTTTAGAAGCATGTAAAGGAAAAAGTGCTGCGAAATGTCAGAAAAATGTAACCGCATAAAGGAGGAGCGTAGCAGGCTTGGCTTAAGTCAAGCCGCGTTTGGTGCGTTAGGGGGAGTGTCGCGTGTTGCTCAAGAGAGTTATGAGGCTGGGAGACGTGATGTAAGCACTGCATACCTCGCCGCCATCGCCGCCGCAGGGGTCGATGTGATGTATATCCTGACCGGAGTGCGACAAGGTGCAGCGCCTAAACCGGCCAAAGGGCTGGAAGAGTACCCGGAAGTGGGGGCTGCTGAGATCATGGATGCGATTGACCAGATGGCGGAACTGATGATCTCGACCGGGACGACCCTTCCACCCAAAAAACTGGCATCCTCGGTGCGACTGGTGACGAAAGTGCTGGCCGACGATGCGCGCAAGAGGAAGGATGGAGAACCAGTCGCCGAAATGAGCAGGCTGCGTGAAATGTTTATGCTGCTCAAATAGAATAATTGTGAGTATAAAAAAAACTGCATCCATAACCAAAAAATGCCGTTGATTTCCTACCTGCCAATCGGGCTGGCAATTGTCATTAGGAGGGAATCAGCATGAAAAACAACCCGCTGGAAAAATTTGCCGCAGATCTGAAAAAGCCAACAACATCAAAACACAAACTACTCACCACCACCATCATCATCCTCATCGCTATCATCATCCTCGCCGTGATCGCCGGGGCTGCGTGGCACCACCACCGATCCCAACCCATCACCAAAGCCCAGATCGACACCCTGACCGCCCTGGTCGCCGCCATTGCCGACAAAACCGGCAAACACCCCCAAACCGTCTGGGCGCCGCTCAAAAAAAACCTGTACGTCACACGCAAAGACGAAATCGTGCAGAA
>JADGCR010000278.1 GCA_015228895.1 Magnetococcales bacterium | reverse complement strand
GACTGATGGGACGCAACGTGATGCAACCCATGGGGTGGGACGCCTTTGGCATGCCTGCGGAAAATGCCGCCATCGCACAAAAATCCCATCCCAAAGAGTGGACCTACAAAAATATCGATACCATGCGCCGGGAACTCAAATCCATGGGGCTGGCCTACGACTGGGAACGGGAATTCGCCACCTGCGATCCCGATTACGCCCACTGGGAACAGGTGTTGTTCCTCAAACTGTTCGAACAGGGACTCATCTACCGCAAGAAATCCCTCGTCAACTGGGATCCGGTGGATCACACCGTGCTGGCCAACGAACAGGTCATCGAGGGACGGGGATGGCGCAGCGGGGCACTGGTGCAACGCAAGGAACTCTCCCAATGGTTCCTGAAAATCACCCACTACGCCGATGAACTCTTGCGCGACATCGATACATTGACCGGATGGCCGGAAACCGTGCGCATCATGCAGACCAACTGGATCGGCAAGAGTCACGGCGTCGAGTTCGCTTTCGCCATCCAGGGCATTGAAGATCAACTGCCGGTCTACACCACCCGACCGGATACCATCATGGGTGTGACCTTCTGTTCCATCGCCCCGGAACACCCGCTGGCCAAACAGTGCGCAACACATGATCCGGCGGCAGCGGCCTTCATCGCACAGTGTCAACAATCCGGCACCAGTGAAGAGAGCCTGGAACGCATGGAAAAAAAGGGATTTGCCACCGGTCTGGCGGCCATCCATCCCTTCACCGGGGAGGAGATCCCCATTTATATCGCCAACTTCGTCCTGATGAGCTACGGAACCGGCGCGGTGATGGCAGTTCCGGCACATGATCAACGGGATTTCGAGTTCGCCCGCGCTCATGATCTGCCCATCCGGGTGGTGATTCAGCCTGCCGGGATCCAACTGGATCCGGCCACCATGCCAACCGCCTATACCGGACCTGGCATTCTGACCCGTTCCGGCCCGTTCGACGGCCTGGACAACGAAACCGCCAAAAAAAGGGTCGCCGAACGGTTCGAAACAGAAAAAACAGGCCGTGTCACCACCAATTACCGCTTGCGGGACTGGGGCATCTCCCGGCAAAGATACTGGGGCAATCCCATTCCGTTCATCCACTGCGACGGGTGCGGCGTGGTGCCGGTCCCGGTGACAGATCTCCCTGTCCGGCTGCCAGAGGATGTCCTCGACCTGCTGGGTTTGCCCGGCAATCCCTTGGATCGACATCCCACCTGGAAAAAGGTTTCCTGTCCCCGGTGCGGCCAGGAGGCCAGACGCGAAACCGACACCATGGATACCTTCATGGAGTCCTCCTGGTATTTCCTGCGCTATTGCTCGCCTGATCTGGACTCGGCCCCGCTGGACCGCACAAGAGTGGATCACTGGATGCCGGTGGATCAATACGTTGGCGGGGTGGAACACGCGGTGCTCCATCTGTTGTACGCCCGGTTTTTCCACAAGGCGTTGCGGGACGCGGGCGAAGTCTCCTGCGACGAGCCGTTCACCCGCCTGCTGACCCAGGGGATGGTGCGCAAGGATACCCATCGCTGTGCCTCTCATGGTTGGCGCTACCCCCATGAAACCCAAGAAGTCGATGGCCGGTTGCTGTGTGTGGAGTGTGAGCAGCCCATCGAGATCGGGCGCAACGAAAAGATGTCCAAAAGCAAACACAACGTCGTGGACCCCAATGACATCATCCAGGGTTACGGGGCAGATACTGCCCGAATTTTCATGCTGTTCGCAGCACCTCCGGAACAGGATCTGGAATGGAGCGACAGCGGAGTGGATGGGGCATGGCGTTTTCTCAACCGGCTGTGGCGTCTGATTCATCAGATCGCCCTGCGGGCACCCGGTGATGGCACGGTCGCGACAGCTCCCCAGGAAGATCATTTGCGTGCCCTGCGCTCCAAGATCCACGAAACCATCGACAAGGCCACGCGGGACATGGCCCGTTTTCAGTTCAACACCACCATTTCTGCAGTCATGGAACTGGTCAACGCCGGGACCACCGCCCTGAATCAGGCCACCGGGGAACTCCTCACTGGCGAGACGGCGGCCATCCTGCAAGAGTTGGCGGAAGTGACGCTCATTCTTTTGCATCCTTTCGCGCCGCACATCACCGAAGAGTTGTGGGCCGGCCCGTTGGGCAGAGCAACCCGGCTCGCCCAGGGCCGCTGGCCGCAGGCCGACCCGTTGGCACTGGTCAAGGAGGAGGTGACGGTGGTTGTACAGATCAATGGCAAACTGCGCGCCCGCATCACCATCCCGGCGAATCTTCCCCCGCAAGACCAGGAGCGTCTCGCCCTGGAGGACGGTTCTGTGCAAAATCATCTGGCAGGCAGGAATGTCGTCAAGCTGGTCACCATTCCTGGACGACTCATCAACATCGTGGTTCAGTGAGCATCGCACGTTAACTCAAGGTGAAGCATGAAGATTCTGTGGTCAAGAGGCGTGGTGGGTTTGCTGTTGTGCTCCTGGCTGGTTGGGGGTTGCGGATATCGTTTCCCGGCGGAGCGCACGATCTCCTCGGAGCATGGACGCTGGACGCAAACCGTATTGACTGTGGAGGGGGTCAAGAGCGGATTGCGTTCGGATGCCGTTTTGACACGCATTCTGGATGAAATCCTCGTGACCCGGATGGGACCGTTCGCCCCGGCCCGTTCGGCAGATGATCCCCGCCGTTTGCGGGTCACGCTGGATGAGGTCAAACGCGATTTGATTCTGGAGGACAATTCCGGACGCGCCAATCAGTATCGTGTGACGATCACGGCCCAGCCGGTTCTGGAGTTGGAAGGCAAGCCCAGGGTTCCGGGATATGCCATGGTCAAGGGGATGGCGACCTATTATGAACCGGCCTCAGGCACAGCCAGTCGTGCGGCCCGCATTCGTGCCGAGACCGAGGCCATGAATCAGCTTGCCGACTCTCTTGTGGCAGTTCTGGCAGCGGATTTTCAACCGGAGGCGGTCACGCCTGAAGGGGGTTCAAAGGGTGGGAAGTAGATTGGCATCCAGGGAGCAACTTCTTGACATCTGACAAGGTTCTGTCATGAATATACTGCGTATTCTATTTTTTGTGGCCATGGGTTATCTTGTGTACCGACTCGCAAGGTATTGGCTGACGGCACCGGGTCAAAACGGCAAGCAATCCCCCCCCTCCTCCACGGGTGCCCCCCATCCGGTGGGTCATCTGGTGCGTTGTGATCGGTGCAATACCCTGATTCCGCCAGAAGCGGCCATTCAATCGGAGCAGCAGATATTCTGTTCGGAAAAATGTCGCAGCAACCGCTCGGCACAGTAG
>JADGCR010000277.1 GCA_015228895.1 Magnetococcales bacterium | reverse complement strand
AGTGGCTGTGACACCCTGAGGAACAAGGGGGTCAAACGGACATGAAACCCTTGAGCCTCACCAGCGCGGTTGGAAAGTCGAACTGCCGGAGGCTCTGTTCGAGGCCCTCGTAGTGCTCGCCAAGACCCGCGCGGAGCAGCTCTTGATGCTCTTCCAACACATCGACCGCCTGCGCGTCGGCATCACCCAGAAACTGCAACAATCGTCCGCACACCACCGCCAGCGTGTCCGCGTCCACCGCGAATCCCGGCGGGATGGTTCCGGGTCGCTCCCGTGACGCGAGCCAGCGCTCCAGGCGGGAGACCAGTTCCAGCAACATCCCCCCGGTTCGCTCCAGTTGCCCGTGAATGTCCGGCAAACCCCGCCGCTCCTTGAGGCCCTGTTCCAGGGTTCCCGCCGCCTTTTGCAGCCCGTGGGCACCGATGTTCCCGGCAACCCCTTTGAGCGTGTGCGCCAGTCGTTGGGCGGTTGTCCAGTCGTTGACAGCCAGGGCGGCGGTCAACCGGGTCGAAAAATCCTTCTGTCCCTCGACGAACAGGCGGAGAAGCGCGACATAGAGCGTCTGCTTGTGCATCACGTGCCGCAGACCGAACTCCGTATCCAACTCCGGAATGGGGCAGTCCAGCCGGTCGGAGAGGTCGGGTTCAGGAGGGTCTTCGACGATTTCCCGCCGGATTGGTCCCGGCTTGACCCAACGCAACAGGGTATTCCACAAGACCTCGGGATGGATCGGTTTGGACACATGATCGTTCATCCCGGCCCCCAGGCAGATTTCGCGCTCCGATTGCAGGGCGTTGGCGGTCATGGCCACGATGGGCAGATGGGCGCCCTGCGGCAGCCCGCGAATCTCCCGGGTCGCGGTGACGCCATCCATGACCGGCATCTGGACATCCATCAGCACCACGTCGTAGCGATGCGCTCGCACCTTCTCCACCGCCACGCCGCCATTTTCCGCCAGGTCCACCACGAAGCCCGCGTCACGCAACAGATCCAACGCCACCTCCTGGTTCAATTCGTTGTCCTCCACCAGCAGAATGCTGGCCCCCTGGATGGGGACCAGTTTCCTGATCAGGTCGGACCGGGGAAACGCCGTGGCGGACATCGGCGCCCGACGATTGCACCACTCCGGTTCGGGCAGCGGCATGGGCCGTTGCGTCTCCCCCAGTGCGAGGCGCGCGGTAAACCAGAAGGTGGAACCGACCCCGGGGAGACTCTCCACACCCACCTCTCCCCCCATGAGTTCCGCCAGTCTCCTGGAGATCGCCAATCCCAGCCCGGTGCCACCAAACTTGCGGGTGGTGGAGGTGTCGGCCTGCTGAAAACTCTCGAACAACAGAGCGCACTGTTGTTCGGTCAGACCGATGCCCGTGTCTTTCACGGCGAAGTGGAGCACCACCTCCCGTTCCCCCTGTTCCGCCACCCGCACCCGAAGGTCGATCTCCCCCTGCGCCGTGAATTTGACCGCATTGTTGACATAGTTGATCAACACCTGTCCAATCCGCAGTGGATCGCCGATCAGGTCATCGGGCACCTCCCCGTCCACCAGCACCATCAACTTCAATCCTTTGTTGTCCACCTTCTCGGTGAACAGGCTGGTGACATGTTCCAGCACCGTGGAGAGGGTGAACCCGATCCGCTCCACCGCCATCTTGCCGGCTTCGATTTTGGAAAAATCGAGGATGTCGTTGATGATGCCGAGCAGATGATGACCGGAAGCCTGAATTTTTTTCAGGTAGTTTCTTTGTTGCAGGGTCAACCGGGTCTTGAGGGTCAGGTGGGACATGCCGATGATGGCGTTCATGGGGGTGCGGATCTCGTGGCTCATGTTGGCGAGAAAATCGCTTTTCATGCGGTTGGCCTGCTCGGCGACGATGCGCGCGGCCTGCAGCTCCTCCGTTCTTTCGGTGATGATGGCGTTCATCAGCACCCAGTTGATGGTCACGGCCACCGCGCCAAAAAAGACGAACAGCATCAGGGCGATCAAGGTGCGCCGCGCCCTGGCGTTCTGCGAGATGTCGTAGCTCAGCAACAACGACATCCCGCCCTCCATGGCGTGGCGGTGATGTCGGAAAGGGGCTCCGCCCAACTCCAGGGTGAAAAGCCTGCCCAGGCCGGCCAGGGTCGGGATCTCCTCCCGGCGCAACAGTGTGCTGACCAGCAGACGGTCGCTGGCCACCAGGGAGAGGTGCACGCGCTCCTCCGAACGCAGGAAACGCTGTTCCAGGTCGGTGCGGATGAAATGCAGCAACTCCTCCCCCAGGGGGACGACAAAGAGGATCGCGCCCACGATCCGTTCCACATCCAGCAGAGGCCCGATCACCAGGAGCAGGGGCTGCTCTCCCTGCAATACGATCGGAGTGGTGTACAACGGGAGGGTCCCGCTCTCCTGGATCTTCTGCCTGGCGAGGGAGAGGAGCGGTTGGCTCCAACGCATGATGTCCGTCTCGATCTCGCGCCACATGCCGTCGCTTTCGGCCAGCACAACCCCGCGCGCATCCAGTACCAGGGCATCCGTGGCCGCGAGCTTCGGCATGAATCCGTTGAGCAGTTTTTTCAGAATGGCGTCGTTGTTTTCGGTCTTGATGACAAAATAGGCTTCCCGCACCTCGGGATCGACGACGAAGGACTTCAAAAGCTCTTTTTTTTCCGTGACGGCGCTGTCAAAAAGTTTGCGGACGATCTTCAGGGTCATCGAAACATGGGCGTCGTCGTTGTTGAACAGAACCTGATTGACCATGTAGGTGATGGCGATACCGCTGCAAAGAATCACCAGCAGCACGGCGCCAACCGGTGAAAACAGACGGCGTACCGATTTCCGGAACACCGCCAGGTCGTGTTGCATCGCCCATCCCCCCTTCCGACGCTCTGTCCCCATCATTCGACCCCGTTTGCGAACGCTCCCCGTCCAGCAACCCAAAGACGCGCAGACCGTGGCGTCACCGACCCGTGAAGGGCGCTCTCTACGGCATGCCGGCAAACGCGCCCAGGGTTTCAAGAAAGGGCTTCTTGTTGACCGGCTTGGAGAGATGGAGAGTGCAACCCGCCTCCCTGGTTTTCGCGATGTCCTCCAGCATGGCGCTGGCGGTCAGCGCCAGAATGGGCAATCGCGCCAGTCCGCGTTCCTGTTCCAGGCGTCGCCAGATCCGTGTGGCGGTGTAGCCGTCCATCACCGGCATCTGCACATCCATCAGTACCAGATCCAAGGGCGTTTCCCGCATCTTTTCCAGTGCGGCGGCGCCGTCTTCGGCGATATGCAACATACACGGCGTGTCTTTGAGATACGTTTGGATCAGCA
>JADGCR010000276.1 GCA_015228895.1 Magnetococcales bacterium | reverse complement strand
ACAGGCCATCGGCAGTCGGCAGGCCTTTTATCTGGCCTATCACGATGAGGACAACCGGGAACTGCTGACCCGTTTCGGCGGGCTGTGCGTGCGGTTGATGACCGCCTGGATGGAGGAGCGACCCGCCTTCCCGGCCAAACCCCGGCGGGATGGGCGCATTCGGGTGGGGGTGGTGTCCCACTATTTTTATGATCATTCGGTCTGGAACGCCCTGGTTCAGGGCTGGTTCACCCGGTTGGACCCCCGGCGTTTCGAACTGTGGGCGTTTGCCACGGCCAACCACTGCGACGCCCAAACCCGTCTGGCCCAATCCTTGAGCACCTTCATCCAGGGACCCAAATCCCTGGCCGGTTGGGTGGAGTCCATCCAGGAGGCGGGGGTGGACCTCCTGATCTATCCGGAAGTGGGCATGGACGCCATCACCAGCAAACTGGCGGCCCTCCGCCTGGCTCCGATCCAGATGGTGGCCTGGGGGCACCCGGAGACCACCGGACTGGAGACCATCGACTATTATTTGAGCGCCGAACTCTTCGAAACCGGGGAGTCCCACCGCCATTACAGCGAAACATTGATCAAACTGCCCAATCTGGGTACCTGTTGTGAGCCGATGACCAGGGTGGGGAACGGGGTGGTCGATCCCGGTCAACTGGGATTGTCCACCCGTGAACCCATCCTGATCTGCGCCGGGACCCCATTCAAATACAATCCCGCCCATGACGCCATGCTGGTGGAACTGGTGCGTCGCATCGACGGGTGCCAACTGGTCTTTTTCGAGATTCCCAAATTCCAGGTTCTGGGGCGGCGGTTGGCGGCGCGTCTCCAGCGGGTGTTTCAGGCGTCGGGGGTTCCTTTTGCCGGGCGGGTGGTTTTTCTGCCCTGGTTGCGGGGTCCCGACTTTCACGGTCTGCTGCGCGCGGCCACTCTGATGCTGGATACCATTGGATTTTCCGGCTTCAATACCGTATTGCAGGCGGTGGAGTGCGGCTTGCCGGTGGTGACGCTGGAAGGGCGCTTCATGCGCGGGCGTCTGGGGGCGGGGATTCTGCGTCGCCTGGGGGTGGAGGAGACCATCGCCAGGGATGTGGACGGCTATGTGGAACGGGTGGTGCGGTGCGCCACGGATGAGACGTTCCGGAACGGCCTGCGGGCGCGCATGGCCGCCAACCTGCACCGCTTGTTCGGGGATCGGCAGGTCATTCAGGAAATGGAGGCTTTGTTCACCCGGTTGGCGCGACCAGGGGGAGAGACGGGCTGGGCCGAGGGATTCGCGGAGGGCAACCGGCTGATGCAACTCGGACGCCACCCGGAGGCGGAAGCCGCGTTTCTGGAAGTGTTGCGCCTTTGGCCGGAGTGCGCCGAGGCCGGTTACAATCTGGCATATCTTCTGGCAGGACGGAAGCGCTACGCGGAGGCCACGACCTGGCTGCGTCGTGTGATCTCGTTGCGTCCGCAGAACGGAGATGCCTGCAACACCCTGGGGGTGGTACTGGCCTTGCAGCAGCGGGACGAGGAGGCCGAGGCCGCCTATGCCCTGGCGTTGCGCCTTCAGCCGCAGGACGCCACGGTTCATTTCAATCTGGGCAACCTGCTGAAAGGCCGCGATCGTCTCCCGGAGGCCGAGGCGGCTTTCCGGATGGCCTTGCGCCTCAAGCCGGAGTTCGCCGAGGCGGGCAACAATCTGGGCAATCTGCTGAAGGACCGGAAGCGGTTCCAGGAGGCGGAGGCGATGTACCGTCAGGTGGTGGAGCGCGCTCCCGCTTATGCCCAGGCCCACAACAATCTGGGCATGCTGTTGGCGGAAAGGAATCGATTCCCGGAGGCCATGGACTCCTTCGCCACGGCCTTGACCCTGCAACCCGATTATGCGGAGGCGCGTTGGCATCTGGCCATCCTGCGACTGGCTCCGTTCTGGGACGCCCCGGAGGCCCAGAGCCGTTCCAGGGAGGGGTTCGCCCTGGAGTTGTCCTCGTTGCGGGAGTGGTTCGCCGAGCGTCGCTGGGACTTCGGAGAACAGGCGGTGGGGTGCAGTCAACCCTTCTTCCTGGCCTATCACGAGGAGGACAATCGGGCGTTGTTGAGCCAATACGGGGATCTGTGCGTCCGCCTGATGGAGCGTTGGCGCGCCGATGTGCGCCTGCCCCCTCCGGAGGCGCGTCAGGGGGACGGCCCCATCCGGGTCGGGGTGGTCAGCCGCTATTTCTGTGATCATTCCGTCTGGAACGCCCTGGTCAAGGGGTGGTTTTTGCGGTTGGACCCGGCCCGCTTTCGGTTGCTGGCCTTTTGCACCTCCCGTTTCGAGGATGACCAGACCCGTCTGGCCATGGAACTGAGCCATGCGTTCATCGCCACGCCCCGGTCGTTGGAGGGGTGGACGCAGGCCATCAGCGCCGCCCGTCCGGATGTGTTGATCTATCCGGAGCTGGGCATGGACGCCATGTCCGTCAAACTGGCCGCGTTGCGCCTGGCCCCGGTGCAGATGGCCTCGTGGGGCCATCCGGAGACCACGGGGTTGTCCACCATGGATGGCTACCTGAGCGCCGAACTGTTTGAGAACGCCGATTCTCACCAGTACTACCGGGAACGCCTGATCACCCTGCCCAATCTGGGCACCTGTTGTGACCGGATGACCGGAGGGGGGGGGGAAGGGGTGGATTGGCGTCGTTTGGGGTTGAGGGCCGACCGGCCCCTGGTGATCTGCGCCGGAACTCCTTTCAAATACAATCCCCGTCACGACGGGCTGTTTTTGCAACTGCTCCAGCGGATCGAGGCATGCCAGCTGGTTTTTTTCATCCCGGCCGACAATCCGGAGTTGAGCCGGCCATTGGCGGCGCGACTGGAGCGACTTTTGCATTCCGCTGGATATGAGGTGGACCGGCAGCTCTTTTTCTTGCCCTGGTTGCCTCGGTCCGAGTTTCACGCCCTGCTGCGCGCCGCCACCCTGATGCTGGACACGATTGGTTTTTCCGGTTTCAATACCGTGTTGCAGGCGGTGGAGTGTCTCCTGCCGGTGGTGACTCTGGAAGGTCGTTTCATGCGCGGGCGTCTGGGGGCGGGAATTCTGCGTCGTCTGGGCCTCGTTGACATCATCCCCACGGAGTGTGCCGGTTATGTGGAACTGGCGGTCCGTCTGGCCACGGATGGGGGATTCCGGGCGGAGGTGCGAGCCCGCATGGCCGCCTCGTTGCCGAAGTTGTTCGATGACCGGTCACCCGTCGTCCGCCTGGAGGCGGTGCTGGAAGAGCTTGTCCGGTCTCAATCCGGCGATCAAAAATGGCTTTCCTGAGGAGAGGATCCTATGCAGCGTACATTGGGTGTCGTGGATGT
>JADGCR010000275.1 GCA_015228895.1 Magnetococcales bacterium | reverse complement strand
GGGGTCTGCTCAACCGGGTGCCTCTGGCGCTGCTGCGCCTGGAGCGCCGCCCCGGCTCCCCACTCTTCACCGCTTTCGATGCCGCCCGACTCGAAGAGGTGGGTCGGTTGCTGGCCTATGTGCGGGAGGCCTTCACCCTCAACGACGGGGTCATCGACATCGCCCGCCAGTTGCATCGCCAGGTGCAGAACCAGCCGGAGCCCGTCGGCGACCGGCTGGTGGCGGAAAGCCGCGCCTTCCGGCAGGTGGTGGAGCTGGCCCGGCAACTGTCGGTGCTGCCGGTGGAGGTCTTCATTCACGGGGAGAGCGGCAGCGGCAAGGAGGTGGTGGCGCGACTGATTCACGGTCAGAGGGAACGACGCAGCGCCCCTTTCGTGGCGGTGAACTGCGCCGCCATTCCCGAAAACCTCATGGAGAGCGAATTCTTCGGCCACGAGAAGGGCGCCTTCAGCGGCGCGGTCTCCGGTCGCATGGGCCGGTTCGAGGAGGCCACGGGGGGCACTCTGTTTCTCGACGAGGTAGGGGAACTGCCCCTGGCCATGCAGGCCAAGTTCCTGCGGGCCATTCAGGAAAAGGAGGGCACCCGGCTGGGCTCCGGCACGCTGCGTCGTTACGATTTCCGCCTGCTTTCCGCTTCCGCCACCCATCTCCGGGATCTGGTGGCCCTGGGGCGGTTTCGCGAGGATCTTTATTACCGGCTCTTTGCGGTGGACGTGCGGGTGCCGCCGTTGCGGGAGCGTCCGGAGGATATCGCGCCTCTGGCCCGCCTCTTCCTGGAATCGGCCATGGTGCGTTTCGGCAAGCGGTGCGGCGGATTTCAACCCGCCACCCTGGCCGCTCTGCTGGACCATTCCTGGCCGGGGAACGTGCGGCAGTTGCGTCATGAGGTGGAGCGGCTGCTGGCCCTGGTCGAGGAGGGAGAGTCGATTCCGCCGCAACGGCTCTCTTTTGCCGCCAAGGCCGAAAGCGTGGCCGCCCCCCTCCCCCGCGACGGGGAGAGTCTCGATCTGGCCAGCGCCCGCGCCCGACTGGAACAGCGGTTGATCCGGCAGGCGCTGCACGAAACCGGGGGCAACAAGGTCAAAGCCGCCCGACTGCTGGGCATCACCCGCCAGGCACTGCACCTGAAATTGCGGGAAGCGGCGCCGGCGAGGTGAGAATCCGTTTCAAGTAATACGGGGGTCCGGGGGGGATTATCCCCCCCGGCGGGGTTCGGGGCAGCGCCCCGAGGTGTTGACCTGGCCTTTGGCCGTAGCGGTCCGAAGCACCCTATAATAACGCAACTACCAACCCCACATGCGATTCCGATGAATGCTTCGGACCGCCGGAGGGGGTCAGGGGAGGGACTCATCCTCCCCATCCTTGAACGCCCCACCAAGACGCAGCCGGACTATCCCCGCCAGAACTCCCGAATCAAGATGGAACAATTCCCGAAGGGAACGATCTGCATCTCCCCAACTCTGCGGACCCGCTCCTGAAAGGCCCCGCCTGATCCGACGGCGCGCGCGCCGCACCCGCACTTTTCTTCTCCCACATTCCTTCCCTACTACAAATTATTTATTCACAGGCTATAAAAAATCATGTAGCATCTCGATCGTTGGAATTTAGCCCGATATTGAGGAGTTGACATGACGACAGATAATTCACACCACAAACTTCACTCACCGTATTCATCCAAGGAAACGACCGCCCCTCCCGTGGATGAATCCAAAATCCTGACCACCTTCGAAAAGGCCAAAAGCGCCTTGCAACCCTGGCGGGATCGGGTGCGCAAAATCAACTCCACCTTTCTGGACGATCGGGAAGAGCTGCTCACCACCACCGCCCCCTCTCTCAACATCTTCGCCGCCTCGGTCTTCACCCTGCGCCCCATCTTCTTCCAGGGCATCCCCAAACCCAAAGCCACCCGCTACCACGGCGATACCGACCCCGTGGCCCGCGTCGGCTCCATCCTGCTGGAACGGCTGCTGACCAAACTGCTGGACAAGAATCAGGCCCATCACACCTGGCAACGCATCATCACCGATTTCCTGCTTTCGGGCCTGGGCATCCCCTGGCTGCGCTATGCCTCCACCAGCCGGGAGATCCAACTGGAAGACGAAACCCTCTCCATTCTGCGAGACGAATCGATCCTGCTGGAACGGGTCCACCCCCTCGATTTCGTCTGGGATCACCGGGCCTCCACCTGGCAGGAGTGTACCTTCGTGGCCCGTCGCATCTGGATGGACGCCGACTCCATCGACGAACGCTTCGGCCCCTCCGGATGGCATAACGCCATCACCCTGTCCGGCTCCTCCTCGCGACTGGATGATCGCATCGACGGCAAGATGGGCATCTGGGAAATCTGGCACAAGCCTTCCAAAACCGTCTTCTGGCTCTCGCAGAACAGTCGCTCCATCCTCGATCGCATGGAGGACCCCTACGATCTGGCCGGTTTCTTCCCCTGCCCCATGCCCCTGCTGCGCCTCGGCGGACTCGACGACCTCATCCCCGTGCCCGACTTCGTGCTGTGCCAGGATCTCTACGCCGAAATCGACACCTACACGCAGCGCATCAGCCTGCTGTCGGATGCCCTGAAAGTGGTGGGACTCTACAACGCCGAGTGCAAAGAAGATCTGACCCGCCTGCTGCAGGCCCGGCAAAACAAGCTGGTGCCGGTCGACAGCTGGGCCATGTGGGTGCAAAACGGGGGACTGCGCGGCAACGTGGAGTTCTTCCCCATCGTCGATGTGGCCACCACGCTGCAACATGTCATCGCCTTGCGGGAAGGGGCGATTGCCAAACTCTACGAAATCTCCGGCATCTCCGACCTGATGCGGGGTCGTCCCGACCCGCGACAGACCGCGACCGGAACCCGCATGCAAGCCGTCTACGGCAACCTGCGCACCATGGAAGGCCAGGGAGCCGTGGACCGGCAGTGGGTTGATGTCTTCCGCAAAATGGCCGAACTGGCCCTGACCATCTTCGAGGATCGCTCCCTGGTGGAGCTTTCCGGAGCCCTCTCCCTGACCCACGAAGATCCCGCCCTGATCCACGCCGCCCTGTACCTGCTGCGCCATGAAGCCGCCCGGGATCTGGCCATCGATATCGAATCCTCCGCCACCCTCGATCTGCTCCAGGGCGCCGACCGCATGGAAAAAATGGAGGCCGTTCAGGCCCTGGGCAAACTGGTCTCCGAAGTCACCGCCCTGATACGCACCGATCCGGCCTTGCGGGAACTGGGCATCGCCCTGCTGCAACAGGCCGCAACCGTGCTTCCGGGAGCCAAGGGGCTGGAAGGCGTCCTGGCCAAAGCCCTGCCGGAGTTGGCCGCGCCCCGGCCCGCCCCGA
>JADGCR010000274.1 GCA_015228895.1 Magnetococcales bacterium | reverse complement strand
CCATCCACGACCAGGGTGTGGCCCGCGTTGTGGCCTCCCTGGAAGCGAACCACAACGTCCGCCTGTTCGGTGAGAAGATCCACGATCTTCCCTTTTCCTTCGTCGCCCCATTGGGCACCCATGATGATGACATTGGCCATGGTTCGTATGATCTCTTCGCACGGATTTGATTGAAATTGAGTCGTCATTGGTTTGAATCAATGCTAACCAGTCGCAATCTGCAACTATGACACCACATGATGATAAAAGCTACCAGGAAATTGCGTGGCGGGTCAAGGAACTGGGGTTCGAGGTTTGGTTAATGGGTCCGAATCTTGCATAAATCGTTTTGTCCCGATGGGTTGTTTTTTCGTTTTTGCTTGAATGATCTTGTCCTGAGGTGTTCCAGAAGATGATGCCGAAACTGCGTTTCGTGATGGTGTGCGCCATGGGTGTTCTGCTGACCGCCTGTGGCGGGGGAGGCAGTGGTTCCAGCAAATCCAGTTCGTCCTCCACGTCCGGCACCGCCACGGTTGCGGACGCGCCGGTGACCGGATCGGGTATTTTTCAAGGCTCCACGGTGGTCGGGGTCCACTATCGGGCGGAACTCAATGGTCAGGTCAAGGAGGGGGAGACCGACGCGGAGGGGAAGTTTCAATTCATCTCCATGGGTGGCGTGATCAGTCCCGTGACCTTTTCCGTGGGTGGGGTCACCCTGGGAACCGTCACGCCGTCGACGGTGAGTGGTGCCTACACCATGAACGTGGTGGACCTGGTGGATACCAAGGATGCGGATGCCTCGACCAAGGCGTTGAACATCCAGAGATTTCTCAATACCATCAACACCTCCGGCAATGACGGCGTGATTCAGGTCTCGTCCGCCGTGCGCAAAGCCCTGAACGGGGAGAGCGTCAAATTGAACGAAGTGTCGGTCGGGGATTTCGAGGCGCAAGCCAATGCCCTGGTGGGCACCCTGGTGAGCGCCAGCGCCCGTCCTTCCGGGACCACCCTGGTGAGCGCCAACGCGGTCAAATCCCACATGCAGGAGACCAAAAGCCAGATCGACGCCATGCGGGTGGCCACCTTCGAGATCACCACCGGGGCGGATTCGGTGCTGGCGGATGGCAAGTCCCAGGTGTTGATCCGGGTGCAGGCCACCAAACTGGGTGGCGGCAATTTGACGGGCGGTCTGGTGCAGTTCCAGACCACGGCGGGCACCCTGGGGAGCGAGAGCAATCTGTGTGACCCGGCCACCACCGCCACCACCTCGGTGGACAAGGTGACCGACGCCTCCGGCATGGCCCATGTCATGTTGACGCCCCGTTGTCAGACCGCCAGCGCGGTGGTTTCGGTTTCGTTGGGAGGCAAGATCATCTTCAAGACCATTCAATTCAGCGCCGCTTCCGCCGCCTCGGCCAACTCGACCCTTACCGTCAGTCCCAAGAGTCTGGCGGCGGATGGGCGCTCCACCGCCACGGTGACGGTCTCCCTCAAGGACGGCAACGGCAATCCCGTGCCGGACAAGACCCCGGTGACCCTGCTCACCGACGCGGGCAGTGTGGCCTCCCCTTCCGGGACCACCACCTCCGGACGGGCGACCTTCACCTTCACCGCCGCCAGTTCCAATGGCACGGCCAATCTCACGGTGTCCGAATACGGTTTCCTCAAGGAGACCATCACCATGGGGGTGGTCTCCTCCACCGGGGGCAAACCCAGTTCCATTCAGATGAGCGCAGGCTCGAACAGGATCTTTGTCAAAGGGGTGGGCAAAACCGAAAATACCAGCGTCACCATCCAGGTCCGGGATGACGCCGGGGATCCCATCAAGGAGAGTGCGCTGGGGTATGGGGAGTCCCTCAACAATCTGCGTGTCACCCTCAAGACCCATCCCCAGGGCGGGGAGATCATGACCGGCATCGGTCGTACCTCCTCGGCCGCCAGTTCCGCGGACGTGGAGACCAAGACCAGCAGCAGTTCCGTCAGCGCCATCGCCGTGCGCACCACCAACGGTTCCGCCACCATCACCCTGACATCGGGAACCCGACCGGGCAACGTGGAATTGCAGGTGGAGGCGCTCGACAAGGACGGGAGCACCGTCCTGGCCACCGCGGTGGCTCAACTGGTGGCCATAGCCTCGGGACCGGCCCACAGCATCACCTTGTCCGAGGCGCTCAAGGACGGGGTGGTGAACCTGAAGGATTACGGCAGGGGCGGGGTCTATTGCCGCCTGGGTTCGGCGCTGGTGACGGACCGGTATGGCAACGCGGTGCCGGACGGAACGGCGATTTCACTCAACCTGCTGGACACGGTTCTGTCAACCGGCACCACCGGCTCCATCGCCTCCGGCGCCACCTTGTCCGATACCGTCGGGGTGTTCACCACCGGGGTGACGCAACCCTCCACCGGGCTGACCAGATCCATCCAGGCCGGGGATCAGGTGCTGATCGAAAAACTCGTATCGGCTGGCAACCGACGCCGTTTCGTGACGGTCGCGCCCACCAGCGCCTCCGCGGTATCCGTCAACACCGCTTACACGGAGAGTGTCACGGGTTTAACCTATTATGTCGGCGCTTCGTTGCATGGGGGCGCGATTCATGGCTATTCCGGGACCCAGGGGTGTGATCCGACCCAGTTGATCACCGGAGTCGCCACCACCGTGGGTGGGGTCGCGCCCATTCGGGTCACCTATCCGGCCAGTGCGGATGTCATACAATTGGGCTGTCTCACCTATTCGGGCGATGTCTATCCAACCACGGACAATACCCGCTTTCCCAACAAGTCGGGTCAGTTGTTCGTGGTGGCGGCGGTCAACGACGCCAACGATGTCAGCGCCAGCGGTTCCACGGTGGTCACCAAGGGGAAATTCTGTTACTCCGCGGTGACTCCCGCCACCATGACGGCCTTTCCGACCTCCTTCGGCGTCGGGAATGGTCAAACCTTCAACATTCTGATCACCGACAGCGGCTCCGTGCCGATTCCGAACGTCTCCATCGGCTGCACCGCCGTGGTGACCAACAACGCCTCCGGCACTCTGACCATCGGCATCGCCACCACGCCGGTCATCACCAGTCAATCCGGGGTCGCCCAGTTCACCGCCAACATCACCCGTGCCGGCGCGGCCGGGGCCACGGCCGACACCGGCACCATCACCTGCACCAGTCAGGATTTCGTGGCCTCCACCACCATCTCCGTGACCGTGCCTTGATGGTCCGGTGAAGGGGCGACATGAAACTCTCCTGGCCCAGGCAGCCTCCCCTCTCCCGGCTGGAACCGGTTTTCCGGCAGGTCACGGAGGCGTGGAGCCGAATCGCCGGGGGCGATCGCGAGGTCGATTGGCAGGCCATCGCGCATCGGATGC
>JADGCR010000273.1 GCA_015228895.1 Magnetococcales bacterium | reverse complement strand
CGACCTCTTCAAGGAGGATGCCGACGCCCTCCTGGGGGGCGTGGATGGCATCCTGGTCCCCGGTGGGTTCGGCGAACGGGGGGCGGAAGGCAAAATCCGCGCCGTCCAGTACGCCCGGGAACACAAGGTTCCCTATCTGGGCATCTGTCTGGGCATGCAAATGGCGGTGGTGGAGTTCGCCCGCAACGTGGCGGGCATCCCCCGCGCCAACTCCTCGGAATTCGTGGAGGACACCCCGGACCCGGTCATCGCCCTGTTGACCGAATGGAAGTCGGAAGACGAAATCCAGCGCCGGGACAACGACGCGGACAAGGGAGGCACCATGCGCCTTGGGGCCTATCCCTGCGTTTTGACTCCCGGCAGTCACGCCGCCACGGCTTACGGCACCCTGACCCTCTCCGAGCGTCATCGCCACCGCTACGAATTCAACAACAACTATCGGGAGCGTCTACAAAAAGCCGGCTTGATCATCTCCGGCACCAGCCCGGACGGGGAACTGGTGGAGGTGATCGAAATGCCCAACCACCCCTTTTTCGTGGCCTGCCAATACCACCCGGAGTTCAAATCCAGACCGCGCGCGCCTCATCCCTTGTTCACGGCGTTCATCAAGTCGGCCCTGTCGGGCAAACGGGGGTAGCCACCATTGGTCACCTCACCCCGCGCCATCGCCGTTGGTCCGTTGCGCATCGGCAATCACCTGCCCCTGACCCTGTTGGCGGGTCCCTGCGTGCTGGAGGGGGAGAACCCGCATGACCGGCGGGAGTTCGCCCTGACCACGGCCCGCGCCATTCAACAGATCGCCCATCGTGCGGGTCTGTCCCTGGTCTACAAAGCCTCCTTCGACAAGGCCAACCGCACCTCGTCCCAGGGTTTTCGCGGCCCCGGACTGGAAGAGGGGCTGAGAATCCTGGAGATGGTCAAACAGGAACTGGGTCTGCCCATCGTCACCGACATCCACACCCCCGCCCAGGCGGAGGAGATCGGAAAAGTCGCCGACATCATCCAGACCCCGGCCTTTTTGTGTCGGCAAACCGACCTGATCCAGGCCGCGGCCCGCGTCGGTCGGCCACTCAACATCAAGAAGGGGCAGTTTCTCGCCCCCCGGGACATGGCCCGGGTGGTGGACAAGGCCACCGCCACCGGCAACCAGCAGATCATGGTGTGCGAACGGGGGTTCGCCTTCGGTTACGGGGATCTGGTGGTGGACATGCGCAGCTTGGTGATTCTGGGAGCCAACGGTGTTCCCGTGGTGTTCGACGCCACCCATTCGGTGCAGCGTCCCGGTGGTCTGGGGATCGCGTCCGACGGTGAACGCCACTTCGTCCCCCCTTTGGCCCGGGCCGCCGTGGCCGTGGGGATCGCCGCCCTCTTTCTGGAGACCCATCCGGACCCGGATCACGCCCCGTGCGACGGTCCCAACATGGTGCCATTCGCCGCTCTGGAAACCCTTCTGACCCAATTGAAACGTTTGGACGATGGACAAAAAAATGCATCAGACCATACTCTTTGACCGTCATGTGGGCCTTGGGGGGCGCATGACCCCCTTCGCGGGCTGGGAGATGCCCCTGCACTATGGTTCACAAATTCAGGAGCATCACGCGGTGCGCCGCGCCTGCGGCGTGTTCGATGTCTCCCACATGGGGATCGTGGACCTCTCCGGCGGGGACGTGCCGGGCTATCTCCATTGGCTGCTCGCCAGCGACGCCGGACGCCTGCGGGACGGGGAGGCCCAGTACGGCCTGCTGCTCAACGATCATGGAGGGGTGACCGACGACCTCATCGCCTACCGGATGCGCGCCGGGTTGTTCTGTCTGGTCATCAACGCGGGCAACCGGGAAAAGGATCTGGCCTGGCTGCGCATCCACGCCCCGGCGTTTCAGGTGATGGTGACCGAACGGACCGATCTGGCCATGCTGGCGGTGCAGGGACCGGAGAGTCTCCAGCGCCTGAGCGGGGTTTTGCCCGCCGGTCTGGCCAGAGAGGTTGCCGCCCTGCCCACGTTCCATATTCTGGAACAGGAGGGCTGGCGCGTGGCCCGCACCGGCTACACCGGGGAAGAGGGATTCGAGGTGATGATGCCGACCCGTCAGGCGGGTCTGCTGTGGGATCGCCTGTTGCACGCGGGCGTGACCCCCGCCGGACTGGGAGCCAGGGACACCCTGCGCCTGGAGGCCGGCATGAGCCTGTACGGTCGGGACATGCACGACAAGCGCAACCCCCTGGAATGCGGTCTGGGATGGACCATCGCCTGGGAACCAAAAACCCGGAAATTCATCGGTCGTCACGCCCTGGAGCCTCTTCTGGGCGACTCCTCCCTGAAAAAACGCATCGGCCTGCTTCTGGAGGAAAAAGGGGTATTGCGGGATCATCAGGTGATATTTCTGCAGGGCGAACCGGTGGGCGAAATCACCAGCGGCGGCTACTCCCCCACCCTGGAAAAAGGAATCGCCCTGGCCATTGTGGAGCCGCGTCTGCAACCCGGAGCCTCCTATCAGGTCGAGGTGCGGGGTCGCATGCTGCAAGCCCGCGCCGTCCGCCCCCCCTTCGCGCGCCTCGGCCAGTCCGCGCTCCGGGACTGAGAAATCTTGCTTGACTGTTACGAAATACTGATATATATAGAAAAATCTTTAAAGGTGCGGGGTCGCATGCTGCGAGACCACACCGTCCGTCCCCCTTCGTGCGCCCTGGCCAGTCCGGGATTGAGGATACCTATCTTTTTTCCAGGAAAGGCCAAGGGGACCCAGGCAACCAAGCATTCCACAGTCCATCGAGAGGGGACAGACGCTTATGACGCAGTTCTTCCAAGAAATTTCCCCATCAAGCATATTCTACTTTCAGCATGCCACGCCTCCTGGTTAAAGAAAGCGCCTTGTCGATCATGCCCTGTTTGCGACCAGAAAATGATGTATCCCGTGCTGGATGCGGTTTAGGTAACGACGCAGCCAACAAGCCACACTCAACAGATCCGGGCAAAAAGCGCCGCGCCTGCCTGGTTGATCTATTCGTCGCCGTCAGCTTCCTGCTTTTTGCCATCACCTATCAGATTGGTCGTATCGGGGGCCAAGAGGAAATCATCGATCTTTCCAGTGATGCAGGTATGCATGTGGCATGTATTGCCGCCCTGGATCACCCTGAAAATTTTACTGCAGACTTCTTTTTGAAGAATGAGAGGCATTGCAGGCTCAGCACCGCGATGATTTACAGCTCGGTAGTACGTTTTTTGGTAAAGTCCACCGAATCATACAGTAACGCCTATATTCATCTGCTGGGTGCCACTGTTTTTTGTTTTCTGACGGGTTGGTATTTTTTTGGCGTGGTTCTGTTTCGCAATCGTCTTCT
>JADGCR010000272.1 GCA_015228895.1 Magnetococcales bacterium | reverse complement strand
CCCAAAGGCGGTCACCAGGGCGCCCACCTCGTTTTCGGGTGCCCGGATGGTTTCCAGGGTCAGCTCTCCGGCTTGAATCTTCATGGCCCATCGGGTCAGGTTCTGCAAGGGGGTGATCATGTGTCTGGCGACCCCCAGGGCGGCCAGAAGCACCAGAAGGCCGGTCAGCAGCACGGCGATCAGGGAGTGATTCCGCAGGCGGATGGCGGGGGCGTGGAATTCGCTGGCGTCCAGCTTGGCGATCAGAACCCACTCCGTGTCCAGGGGGTGCAGAAATTCCAGATCCGCATAAATGCCCAGCACCTCGACCCCCCGATAGTCCGGAAAGGTGTTCGGGATCACCCGGATGACGTGGTGTATCGCGCCGGCCCGCTCCCCGCGCGCGATTTTGTTCTCTTGTTGCCAGTGACGGGTGATGCGGGTGTCCACCCTGCTTTTCAAGATGGAACTCCCTTTCTGGAAACGGGAGTTGGAACGCATCAGCAGATCCTCTCCCACCAGAAAGGTTTCTCCCGTTTCCCCCAATCCCCCGCGGTTTTCCAGAAGCTCCAGCAGGGGGTCCAGATTGATCTGAAGCAGCAGCACCCCGGTTGCGATACCGTTTTCCGCGAGCATGGGTTGAGCCAGATACCCTTTGACCGTATCCTCCTCGCCCGGTTCCAGATCGGAGAACACCGCTTTTTTCCTGGCCAGGGCGTTGCGGACCACCTCCCTGGCGCGGGAGTTCTTTTCCGGACTGGTCAACAGGTTGGTGCCCAGCATCGGGTCGGGTTGGGCCGCGAACAGCACCACCCCTCCCGGTTCCATGTACAGCAGGTTCTTGTATTGATAGGTGGTCAGAAACTCCTTGATGTCCCCCCCCTCCCGTTCCACCAGTTCCGCCCAGGCATAACTCCTGACAAAGGTTTCCGGCGGGAGCTTGCCGACCTGCCAGGTGGTTTGCAGGGTGTTGAAAAAACGCAGATTGTTCCGTGACAGAGTCTGGGTTTGCAGGTCTTTGGTGCGTTCGGAGAAAAAAGCCTCCATGGCCCGGCTTTTGAGTTCCACCGCCGTGGTCAATTTCTGGATGGTTTCGGTGTGCAGGGCGTCGATGGCCTGATGATGGTCAAGCCAACTCACGATGCTCAAGGGGAGCAGGGCCAGTCCCAGGAACCACAGGAACAGGGTGCGCCGCAGACTGTGGCGGATGGAGATCGGGGCCGAGTCAGACAAGGAATGTTTCTTCCCGTTCAAAGGGGTTGACAGGGGAGACGCCAGGAAGTCGCCACCATTCGGGATGTTTTTCGAGCGCCTTTTGGATGAAATCGGTCGCGATGAGTTCCCGGCTGACCCGTTCCGGAGAGAGGTCGTCCAGGAAGGTTTTCTTTTCGTCCACCAGGGTCAGGCGCATCATCTCCACCATCAGCCGGGTGGCGGACGGGTAGGGATAGGGGTTGAAGCCGATGCGCCGGCTGCCCCATTGCTCCTGGTGACGCAGGGCGAGGGGTTGCAGGTAGGCTTTGGGATCATGGAAGGTCATGGCCCGCTTGACCACATCGGCGGGAACGGGGAGATACCCTTTGCCGTCCTGGGAGAGGAGATGGGCGACCTCCTCCTTGTGGGTGGAGGCGTGCAGGGCGGCCTTGACCAGGGCGTTGACCACCTTCTGGGTCCAGGCCGGTTTTTGCACGGTGGTCTGTTCGTGCATGCAGACCACGCAGCAGGGGTGATCCCGCCAGATGTCGCCGCTGAAACGGAAAATCTTGCCACCCGCCACGGATTCCCCCGCGGCCACGAAAGGTTCGGCCACCGTGTATCCGTCGATATGGCCCGTGGCCAACGCCTTGACCATCAAAGGGGGGGGAATGACGTGCAGGGCGCAGGCGTCCGTGGGCACTTTTTCCCTGTTGTCCACCATGGGACGAATCCCCGCCGCGCGCAGACCCGCCTGGAAAATGACGTTGTGGGTGGAATACCAATAGGGAATCGCCACCCTTCTGCCACCGAAATCGGTGAACTCCCGGATGCCGCTTTGCCCCTGCACGACGATGGCGGAACCGTTGGTGTGGGCCCAGGCCAGGATCTTGACGGGGATGGCGTTGTGGTATCGCATCCAGATGGGAATGGGCTTGAGGAGATGGACCAGGTTGAATTGCCCTTCGGTGAATCCCCGCACCAGGGTTTCCCACCCTTTGATCCGGGTGGGTTGGGTCGTCTGGATACCCTCCGCCTCGAAGAATCCCAGGGCGTGGGCCACCAGCAGTGGGGTGGCGTCGGTGATGGGCAGATAGCCGATGCGCAGGAGGTCGTCGTCGGCTTGCGCGGCGGGGATGCGTGGCAAGCCTCCCAGCATGGCGGCCAGGCCTCCGGCGGCCATCAGATCCAGTACCCGCCTGCGGGTAACCCTGGCAGGGGAGGGAGACGTGGTGGCAGAATGTGGTTGGTCCAATGGGCGATGTCCTCGTCATGTGAATGATCAATCAATTATGGAGATGCGTGTGCAAAAAAGCAAAAAGAATTCCTGCTGTCCGTGTGCGGAGGCTTGAGGCATGAATCGCTTGTGGACGGGATGCAAACTGGGCATCGCCCTGGTGCTGGGTTTGCCGTTTATCGTGGTGCTGGTGCCCTTGTGGTTTGTCTATCGTTGGAGTGAGCGGCGTGAGGGGCGTCCCGCGCCCGAGGCGCCCTGGAACGGGATGGGGCGGCGCGCGGTGGCAGAGCGGGCGCCGTTCGTTCCACCTCTGGAGGACGGGGCGCGCGCGGTGGCGGAGCGGGCGCCATTCGTTCCACCCCTGGAGGACGGGAGGGGAGGCGCGGGTCGCGTGGCCCTGGTCACCGGGGGGGGAAAACGGCTGGGGCGGGCGATCTGCCAGGATCTCGCCTCCCTGGGATATACGGTCGGGGTGGTGTATCATCAGGACCGGGAGGCGGCGGAAGATTGCGTCGCCGCGATCCGGCGGGCGGGAGGTCAGGCGTGCGCCCTGGCATTGGATTTGACCGATCCCGACGGCATGGAGGTGTTTCTGCGGGAGGCGGAGAGCCGTCTGGGGGGGGAGCCGGAATTGCTGGTCAACAACGCCGGGCTGTTCCTGCCCACCGAGTTGGACCACCCCTCCTGGGAGAGCATGAGCGCCGTCCTGAGGGTCAACCTGCAGGGGCCGTTGTGGCTGGCGTTGCGCGTGGGGCAACGCATGCGCGCCCATCGGGGGGGGGGGATCATTCATGTGGGTGACATCTGGGGGGAGCGGCCCTTGCGGGGATACGCAGCCTACAGCGCCGCCAAGGCGGGTCTGCTCATGGCGACCCGGGCGTTGGCCAGGGAGCTGGGTCCGGAGGTGCGGGTGAACGCCATCGCCCCCGGAGCCGTGCTCCCCCCGGAGGGG
>JADGCR010000271.1 GCA_015228895.1 Magnetococcales bacterium | reverse complement strand
AGCGACTATCCGGGCAAGGTGAGGGTGATGGTGCGCTACGCCCCCCTGCATGCCGGATCGGACCAGGTGGTTAAAATGCTGGAGGCGGCCCGTTATCAGGACAAGTTTTGGCCAGCATTGGAACTGCTGTTCGCGAAGCAGAATCGTTGGGTGGTCAACCATACATCCCAGCCAATGCGCGCTCTGGCCCTGTTGGAATCTCTGCAGATGGATCGAGAGCGGTTTTTGGCTGACATGAAGCGTCCTGAGGTAGCCCAGGTGATCCAACAGGACGTTCTGGATGGGCAACGCCTCAAAGTCCAGGCTACCCCTGAATTTTTTGTCAATGGCCGTCCCATGCCCAGCTTTGGTTACGACCAGTTGAGCCGTTTGGTCAAAGAGGCAGTGGCGGCCGCTTATTGACGATGCCACTTGACACAAACCAATCCCCCAGGATAGGATGTTGAACCATGAATGAGCACACCTGCCACCCTGAAATCATCACGCGATTGAAGCGCGCCTCCGGTCATCTGAGCAAGGTGATCGCCATGATTGAGGCCAAGGAGGAATGCGAAAAAGTGGCCCAGCAACTCCAGGCGGTTACCAGTGCCGTGGTAGCCGCCAAACGCCAGTATGTCACCGATCACATCGAAAACTGCCTGGATATCCAGGAAGGCATGACCATGCGCGATGTCGTTGAGCAGGTGAAATCATTGAAAGCCATGGCCAAATATCTGTAGATCATTCACTTCCCGCCTTGCGGATCATGCCACGAAAAGGAGATCCCATTCATGCCTGCTTTGTCAACCCCCTCGCACGGACAACACGGCGGTCCTCTCCTGCCGCATGCCACGGGATATGTGGAGATCAGTGTTTTCGAGACCGAGGTTCCTCCTCGTTTCCGGCTTTACTTCCTGGACGAGGCGATGCAACCGGTTGCCCCGCCTGCTGCCGATTCTGTGGCCATGGAAACGGAACGTCCAGGGAATATCCAGCAGCGGTTTGGGTTCCGGAGAGAGGATGAATTTCTGGAATCCTGCACCAATATTCCAGAACCCCATGAGTTTCTGGCACGAGTGGACCTGGACGGACGACGCCAGCGGTTGGCCACCCTCTTTACAGAGGAAGGGCATGATCACGACCATGCGCATGGCGACGCGGAGCATGGCGACCACGGCGGACCCGTGGTCGCTCACGCCGATGGTTTGCTGGAAATCAGCGTCTTCGAGACTGGGGTGCCCCCCCGTTTCCGTCTCTATTTTCAGGACAACCAGGGTCAGGCGACCCGCACCCTGTCCGCCGAGACGATTACTCTGACCACCGTGCGTCCCGATCGCACCGAGCAAATCTTCCTCTTTCGCCAGGAGGGGGAGTTCCTGGAATCGACTACGGACATCCCAGAACCGCATGAGTTTGATGCGCGTCTGGACATCCAGAGGGAAGACGGGCGGCAATGGCTGGTTACGCCCTTTACCGAGGAGGGGCATGCTCACGGGGAGGCCGCCCATCAGGCGGATGCACACGGTCATGGGAGTCATGAGCACGGAGGGCATGGCCATGGTGGTCATGGTCACGGGGATCACGGTCATGGCGACCATGGTCATGACCACGGCGGAAGCGGTCTGCTGGGTTGGTTGAAGGGAACCTTTGCGCACTCCCATGATGTGAGCGACAAGGTGGATTCGGTCATGGAATCCAGCGAAAAAGGGATCCGGGTGCTTAAAATCTCCCTGATAGGGCTGGGGATCACAGCTCTGTTGCAGGTACTGGTGGTGCTTTATTCCGGCTCGGTGGCGTTGTTGGCGGACACCATCCACAACTTCGCCGACGCCGCCACCAGCATTCCCTTGTGGATCGCCTTCGCCCTGGCCAGACGGGGTGCCAATCGCCGTTTTACCTATGGCTATGGCAAGACCGAGGACGTTGCAGGGGTGATCATCGTCGGCGTGATCTTTTTTTCCGCCTGCGTGGCGGGTTATGAGGCCATTCTCAAGCTGATCCACCCTGAACCGATGACCCATCTGGGCTTGGTATCTCTGGCGGCGATCATCGGTTTCATCGGCAATGAGGCGGTGGCGGTCTACCGTATCCGGGTGGGACGGGAGATTGGTTCCGCAGCCCTGATTGCTGACGGTCAGCACTCCCGGGTGGATGGTTTTACCAGTCTGTCGGTGCTGATTGGCGTCCTTGGTACTTGGCTGGGCTACCCTTTGGTGGATCCCATCGTCGGCATTGGTATCACCATAGCCATTCTGTTTATCGTCAAGGATGCCGCCAAGGCGGTCTGGCATCGTCTGATCGATGGTATTGAACCGGAAATCCTGGACGAGATCGCCCACGCCCCCAGCCACGTTGCTGGGGTGCGGGCGGTGCGCACCGTGCGGGCGCGGTGGATCGGTCATAAGGTTTACAGCGATGTTGCCATCGCCGTCGATCCCAATTTGCCGGTTCATGTGGCGGATGCCATCGCCAGAGCGGTGGAGCGATCCCTGCGGGAGCATGTCCGCCTGCTGGGAGAGGTGGTGGTACGGGTTACTTTGTGATCAGAGTGATGGCTGGTGCACTTCCTGGCCTTCGATAAGACTTCTTGGTAACAAAAACTGTTGGGGGTCCAGGGCAGAGCCCTGGGACTTTGCCTTTGCTGTTGACTTTCAAAATAGCCGACGCACGGTTTTCGCGTCGGCGTCCTCAACATCGCCGCAGGCGTTATTTGTGGGATGCATAGTTTTATGCCGGGGCTTTGCCCCGAACCCCTACCAGGGGCTTTGCCCCTGGACCCCACCAGGGGGATAATCCCCCTGGACCCGTAATAGTTAAAATTATTAAAAAAAAAGGGTGGGGAGGGGGTCTGGGGGAGGGGCGGTTCACCGCCCCCTCCTCCAGGAATGGGCGAAACGACGATCAAGGCCGATTGAAAGTCAAACGATGCCCTTTTTTGCCCCCAGTTGAATGGCATTGCTGACCAGTTGGTGAACTCCGCCCACCGTCTCCATGGGAATATGATACATGGGCAAAATTTTGGTGAATTGCGCCTTGCAAATGGCGCAGATCAGAGCCATAAAATTGACCTTGTCCCGCTTCATCACTTGCTTGAGGGCCGTCACCCTGGGCATGGCCCCCCGAATGCGCAGATCCATCAGCTCATCGGTCAAGGTGCCACCCCCCCCGCCACAGCAAAAGGTCTTTTCATGGGTGGTATCCGGGTCCATCTCCACAAAATGGTGACAGGAGGCGCGGATCAGGGCGCGGGGAATCTCAAACTGCCCCCCCGCCTGCTCGCCCATGCGACTGGCCCGCGCCACATTGCAGGAGTCATGCATGGTGACGACATACTCATCGTTGGCCTCTTTGTCCAGGGTCAGGGCCCCCCGCTTGAGCAGATCATAGGTAAACTCG
>JADGCR010000270.1 GCA_015228895.1 Magnetococcales bacterium | reverse complement strand
CCTCCGGGGTGATGCCGGAGGATCGGGTGGTGGAGATCGGTCCCGGTCTGGGCGCGTTGACGCGCCCGTTGCTGGCGCAGGTCAACGAGGTGTGGGCCATCGAACTGGATTGCGACCTGCTGCCCCAGCTCATGGAGCGCACCCGGGGAGTGGGGGTGTTGCATGTGGAACAGGTGGACGCGTTGCGGGTGGACTTCGGGGAAGTGGCGCGACGGTTGGGAGGGGAGTTGCGCATCGTGGCCAACCTCCCCTACAACATCAGCTCACCCTTGTTGTTGCATCTTCTGAAGTACCGGGCATCCATCGCGGAGATGACCCTGATGTTCCAGAGCGAAGTGGCGGAGCGCATCGCGGCCTCCCCCGGCAGCAAGGCTTATGGCACCCTGTCGGTGCTGTGCGGCTTGTGGCTGGAGGCCCGCATCGTCATGACCGTCCCCCCCACCGCCTTCCGGCCCCCGCCCAAAGTCAACTCCGCCGTCTTGCGACTGGTGAGACGCCCCGCCCCATTGGCCCCGGTCAACGACCCGGACCATTTTGTCCAGGTGGTGCACGGGGCTTTCGGGCAACGGCGAAAAGTCCTCTCCAACGCCCTCAAGGTGATGCATCCCGCGCCACGGGAGTGGCTGCAACACGCGGGGATCGATCCCGAACGACGGGGAGAGACCCTCACCATCGGCGAATTCGCCCACCTGGCCAATTGTTTCCAGCCCTGAAACAAAAGCGCCAGATCAGTTTTGATATTCCATCAGCAGTTCACCCAGACGCATGTTCAGGATTTTCGCCTGATCTTTGCTCAACACCGATTTGATGGTGCGCAAGCAATCCTTTTTGAAGAATTCCATCAGGGAGGGGAACATTTTATAATTCAGATTGGCGGTGATCTGGGAAAATTTCAACAGACTCTCGTATTCCCGCAGGGAGATTTCATACTCGTTCAGGTCATTGATCTTGCAGTCGATGTACTCATAGAATTTCTCGACGAACACGAACTGCTCAAAGGATTGGGGATCCTTGAGGATGTCGTGCTTGACGTCATTGCCCTGCATATCCTTGGAATCTCTGGACACAATGAACTTTCCATAAGACAGGATCAGGCTCTTGGTGCAACCCTGTTCCACGTCGATATCGATGACGATCTGCTCGGAATTGATCCGGTTGCAGAAACTCTCCTTGCTGTACAACCCCTTGATCAAGGCGACCGACGCTTCGAAAATGTCTTTTTCATGCATTTTTTTGGTAGATCCCTCCATGTTTCCACTCCATACCATGTCATGCAAAGGTCAGTAAAATGTACCGGTTCTCATTGTAGCAACAATGAGGGCCATGTAAATTAAAAAAACCTGCGACTAGGGAAAAACCGGCGGTTCGATCTCCCGCATCATCCCCTCGATGGTCTCTTCCACCAGGGCCTGAATCCGCTTGCGGTCCGATCTGCCCAGACCGGCGGTCGGAATGGGGTCACCGATCCGCACCTGGATCTCCCCCGGTCGTTTCAGAAAGACGCGGCGGGGCCAGAAAGACCCGGCGTTGTGGGCCACCGGCACGATGGGCACTCCGGCGGCCAGGGCCAGGGCCACCCCGCCGGGATTGTACTTGCCGGGACGACCGGGCGCGGACCGGGTTCCTTCCGGAAAGATCAGGATCGACATCCCCCGACCCAGGTGATGCAAGCCACGCTCTTGCATCCGATGCAACGCCTCGACCCCCTTGCTGCGGTCGATGGGGATCTGGCCGGTGGCCTTCAAGGCCCAGCCGAAGACCGGAATCCACATCAGACTCTCCTTGAGCACCAGCACGCTCGGTGGCAGCAGGGTCTGCAACACCACGGTTTCCCAGGCGGACTGGTGCTTGGAGAGGATGACCACCGGTCCCGGCGGCAGCCGTTCCAGCCCCTCCACCCGGTCGGTGAGATGACACGTCAGCGCCAGAATGCGCCGGTTGTAGTGAAACCAGAACCGCGCCAGCTCATGACGGAACCCCAGGGTGGTCACCGGCCAGACCAGGGTGATCCACAAACCGAACCCCAGAATTCCCGCCACAAACAAAGCAAAAAAGAGCGCCGAACCCAGCCATACCTTGACTTGCATAAATGGTGACATATAATTCTCCGTAGAAAGCATCCTCAAACAACAACCCATGTTGCATACGCCGCTTCTTCACCCACACCCATTCCATCGAGGCCGCATGAAACCTTTCACGAGTCACGCTCTGGTTCCGTTGACCGACCAGAGTGATCTGGTGCGTTATCTGGCAGAAATCCACCAATTCCCCATGCTCACCCCGGAAGAGGAGTTCCAACTCGCGGTCCGCTATCACGAGCACCAGGATCTGACGGCCGCCCACAAACTGGTCTCCTCCTACCTGCGCTATGTGGTCAAGATCGCCAGGGAGTACATGGATTACGGTTTCCGCCTGATGGATCTGGTCCAGGAGGGCTCTTTGGGGCTGATGCAGGCCGTAAAAAAATTCAATCCCTACAAAGGTTTCCGTCTTTCCACCTACGCCATGTGGTGGATTCGGGCCGCCATTCAGGAGTACATTCTCCGCTCCTGGAGCCTGGTCAAGATCGGCACCACCGCCGTGCAGCGCAAACTGTTTTTCAGCCTGCGCCGCAACAAGATCACCCTGGAGCGCCTGGACCAGGCGGAGGCCACCATTCTGGGGCAGAAGCTGGGGGCCAAAACCCAGGAGATCCTGGAAATGGATGGTCGTCTCGCCAGTCGGGACGACTCCCTGAACCGTTGCGCCAACGAGGATGGGGAGGAGTTGCAGAACCTCATTCCCGACGCCAACGGCAATCAGGAGCTCCATCTGCTGGCCACCGAGGCCACCCATTTGCACCGCAAGGCGGCCGTCAAGGCCCTGGGGGCGCTCAACGACCGGGAACGGACCATCATTACCTGGCGCATCCTCAGCGACACCCCCCTCACCCTGGAGGAGATCGGCCACAGACTGGGTGTCTCCAGGGAACGGATCCGCCAACTGGAAAAACGGGCCATCGAAAAAATGCGTCTGGCCCTGTCCCCGGCCTGAAAACGGTCGCACCGATCAAAGGCCGCCCACCAGGCGGGAGGACCTGCCAAAAAATCAATGCGCGTCCTGGTGAATTTCTTCGACCCGCATGGCCAAAGCAATTCCGTCCAGCCTTGACTGCCTGGATGCCTTCAAGAAGTTCCTGCCCGATGCCACGCCTGTGGTCATCTCTCGTCAATCTCTTCCGTTACTCACCGCATCGCCTGCAACGCCGCCCGCATCAACAAGCGGGAACGGGTTTCCCCATGCGCGGAACCGGCATCCACACAGCGTCAGCATAGTCCGGGTTGGTTGGCCCGTTTGATTCCGCTCATCGGCACCACGTCGGCCTTGGGGGTGCCATTCAACGCGGCGGCAATCTGCCCGGAAATTTTGTCGGCGGCCACCTTGAGGGGATCGGCGGAGAGGTGGGA
>JADGCR010000026.1 GCA_015228895.1 Magnetococcales bacterium | reverse complement strand
GGGCAGGCGACCGCTGATGCGCTTGAACGGGTTCTCCTCGGCCTGGAGATAGAGGGCGCTATTTTCCTCCGGGTGGTTGGGAAAAACGCTGTCCCGGAACCGCTCCAGGGAGAGGATGCCGGTCTGGTGGCGCGCCACGGCGTCGAAGGTGATGGCGCGCAATTCGCGCACATTGCCGGGAAAGTCGTAGGCGTTGAGCAGGTGAAAGAGTTCCGGGGGCGGGGTGGGGGGGGATTTGCCCATGGTGTGGGCGGCCTCCTCCAGGAACTGGGCGGTCAGCAGGGGAATGTCCTCCTTGCGTTCCTTGAGGGGGGGAATGCGCACCTGATGGGAGGAGAGACGGAAATAGAGGTCGGAGCGGAAGGTTTTTTCCGCCATCATGAACTTCAGATCCCGATTGGTGGCGCAGATGATGCGGGCGTCGGTCTTCATGTAACCGTCCGCGCCCAGGGGATAGTATTTGCGTTCCTGTAGCAGGCGCAGCAGTTTGACCTGGGAGGACTCCTTGAGGTCGCCGATCTCGTCCAGAAACAGGGAACCTCCGGCCGCGGCGGCGATCAACCCTTCCCGGTTTTCGTTGGCTCCGGTGAAGGCCCCCTTGCGATGGCCGAACAGGGTGTCGGAAAACATGTTGTCATCCAGACCGGCCACGTTGAGGGCCACCAGAGGACCATGCCGGGAACTCACCTGATGGATGGCGTTGGCGAGCAGCTCTTTGCCCACGCCGGTCTCTCCGATGATCAGGACCGGTTCGGAAGAGGGGGCGATGGCCTCCACATACTGGAAGACCGCGCGCATCTTGCGGCTTTTGGTGATGATGGCCGCGAAGGCGTCGGCGTGTTGCAGTTGATCCTCCAGCAGATAGTGTTTCAGGGTGCCCACCTCGCTCCGCAGGGAGCGCACCTCCATGGCACGGCGCACGCAGGAGATGAAACGGTTGTTTTCCGTGGGTTTGACCAGATAGTCGAAGGCCCCGTCCTTCATGCACTGAACCGCGATATTGACCTCCTGGCTGGCGGTCATGACAATGACCGGGACCTCCGGGAAACGATCCTTGATCTTGGGGAGCAGTTCCGTGCCGGCGATGTGGGGCATGACCAGATCCAGGACCACGACCGCGGCGCCGTTTTCCTCCAGAAAGGCCATGAGCTTGCGCCCATCGGTCATGGTGACCACCGGGGAGACGTCGGCCGTCTTGAGCAGGATCTTGGAACTGAACAGGACGGTCTCCTCGTCGTCCACCAGCACGATGGGAGGGTTTTTTTTCAAGGGGTTGGACATGCCGGTTCTCCGTGGGGTTGATCCGTCGCGATGGGCAGGCGGATGGTGACCGTGGTTCCCTGATCAGGCTCCGAGTCGAACAGCAACTCCCCGGAGTGGTTGTCGATGATGGTTTTGGTGATGGACAGACCCAGTCCCATTCCGCCGGAGGCGGTTTTGGTGGTAAAAAAAGGATTGGTCAACAGATCCAGATGCTCCGGGGCGATACCCCGCCCCTGATCCCGGAAGGTGATCTGGAGACGGGTGCCGTCCGGGTGCGTTCCGGTGGCGATGAACACCCCCTGGGCGCGGTGGCGCAGGGCCTGGAGGGCGTTCTGGATGATGTTGATGCACGCCTGCTCCAATTGCTGGGTGTTCCCTTTGACCATCAGGGGCGTGGCGTGCGGGGTGAAAAGACAGTGATCGGTGGATTGGCGGATGAGATTCTGGAGAATCATCAGCGCGGACTGGATCGGCTCCTGAATGTTGACCCGTTGGGTCAGGATCTCCTTGTCCTGACGGGCCATGTGTTTCAGGCCGCCGATGATGGTCTGGATGCGGTGTGAACTCATGCGGATGCCATCCAGCAGTTGGGGGACCACCTCCATGGCCTCTGCCATGGGCATGCCTCCCAGATAGAAGGCGCCGGTACCCTCGTGGGCATTGTGCAAAATGGGCAGGGCGTCTTCCCAGATGGCGGTCAGGACGGGGACGTTGAACTGAATGGCGTTGTTGGGATTGTTGATCTCGTGTGCCACGCTGGCCGACAGCACGCCCAGGGAGGCCAGACGGGCGTTGCGCAGGTTCTGCGCCTGCAGGGTGCGTTTTTCCGTGATGTCCTGGCAGACGGCCAGCACCTCGCTGACCTTGCCTTCCTGAAAGATGGGTGCCAGTCGGGCCTCCCACCAGGCCGACTCTCCATCCGTGAAGGGGTATTCCACCGCCTGACCGGTCATGAACACCGAGGCCAGGTGTTCCTGCAAGTGGGGGATCTGGGCGTCGGTAAGCAGTTCCCTGGGGTGGTTTGGCCCTTGGCGGTTGGTGAATTGCACCACGCCGTGCCGGTCCAGGGTCATCAGGCAGTCCGGGGAGTGATGAAACAGGGAGCTGAGTTTCTCCTCGGAGAGTTGCATCGCCTTTTGGGCGCGGCGGCGTTCCTCGGCCTCGCGGAATTTGAGAATGCCGAAGGCCAGATTGTTGGCGAGGTTTTCCAGCAGTTGGATCTCCTCCTTGTCGAAGGCGTCCGGTTGCTCACTGTAGATGTTGATGGTGCCCAACGGCATCAGGTGATCGTTGGGCAGGGGGAGGGCGATGGAGGAGGCGTAACCCCGTCGGGTGGCCTCCTGACGCCAGGGGGTGAAGCGGGGATCGTTCTGGATCTGGCGGGTGAAGACCGGCTGCCGGGTCCGGAACGCGGTTCCGGTGGGGCCATGCCCTTTTTCGTTCTCCTCCCAGGAGATGTCCAGGGTCTCCAGATAGCCGTCGTCGAAACCGTACTGGGCCACGGGCCGGATGCGTTTGTCGGCCTCCAGGGAGGCGTAACCCACCCACACCATGCGGTAGCCCCCATCCTGGACGATCACCTGGCAGATCCGGTCCAACAACTCCTGCTCCGAGGCGGCCTTGATCATGGCCTCGTTGCCGCGACTCAAGGTCAGCAGGATCTGGTTGGCCCGTTTGATGGCCATTTCGGCGGTTTTGCGGGAGGAGATGTCTCGGGCGAAATTGCAGTGGATCTCCTGTCCGTCAATCTTCAGCAGGGTGATATGGAGCTCGATGGGCAACCAGGAACCGCGCTTGGTGCGCACCATGGTCTCCATGCGGCCTTGCTGGTCGCGCAGAAGGGCGTTCCAATGGGTGGTCCACTGCTCCCTGGTGAGGTCGGGGTTGATGTCGGTGACGGACATGACGCCGAGTTCCTCCTTGGAGTAACCCACGACATGGCTCATGGCCTCGTTGACGTAGAGAAATTTTCCGTCGGGTCCGACCCAGCAGATCATGTCGGCGGCGTGATCGACGCTGAACTGGGTCTGTTTCAGCATGCGTTCGGTCTCCTTGTGTACCCGGAGCGCGGTTTCGAAGGAGCCGAGGGCGCGGTTGATCAGGCGGGCCAACAGACCCAGTTCGTCCGCCTTGTGGATGGACGGGATGGTAATGGGTTGGCGGGCGGGGGCGTTCGGGTCGAGCCGGGCGAGTTGTTGACCCAGCATCAGGATGGGGCGGGTCAGGAGGTAATGAAAGGTGGTGGTCAGGATGGTGGCCAGCAGGATGGCGGAGAGCAGGTTGTTGAGCAGGGTGAAACCGGCGCGCATCAGGAAATCCTGGGCGCTGAGCAGGGGGTCCACGGCGATGGAGAGGCTGCCGACCGGCTGGTCGTTGAGGATCAGGGGGGTGGTGATCTCGCCCGCCTGCGAGAGAAGCAGGGCGGCCAGCCATTTGGCGATTCCGGTTTCCGGGTGGGGTCGCTCCTTTTGCAGCAACAGGGTGCCGCTCCTGGTGTTCAGCCGGGCGTGACGGATGGATTGGCAGTGGAAGACGCCGGTCAACACCTTTTCGGCCTGGTTGGCATCCTGATGATAGGTCGCCTGACCCGCCGCGTCCCGGATCACTTCCAGCACCTGGGCGATGTTGGCGTGGACCCGCTGCCGCTCCTTGAACAGGTCGAGGCTCACCTCCCCCATTCCCAGCAGCAGACCCACCCCCAGTCCCAGGAGTACGGCGGTCCGGGCCTGGCGGTAGGAGAGTCTCTGGCGAAACGGTATGCGAACTGGTGGTGGCGTTGAATCGTGACGCATTCAGGTGTTTTTCCCTTGCATGACCTTGCCCGCGCGCTGCCCGATGCGCGTGTTCGTTACTGGCATGAACTCTCTGGGGAATCATACCTGAATGCGATCGCCATGGGAACATGTTTACCAACACAGTTGCCGTTTGTTGATTTTGCGCGTGAGGGAGAAAATCGGCGGTCAGGGCGGAGAAAGTCCGGCGAAACGCTCTGTCGAAAGTGGTGCGCTGAGAAGGTCGGATGCCATCGCTCCGGGTGATGCGGTTTTTTGATCGCTTGGTGAGTCATCATTCCTTTGTAAAGCCAATACCTGACACGCAAATTCCAGATGTGATTGCCCTGGGGGAGATGGATGTTGAGATTGCCCGGCAGGCGTGCTAGCATGTCATACAAGATTTGGATTGTTGTCAATCGGATTGCTCATCATCGTGTGTCATCATGGCCCTTTGGACGACCCTGTGGAGCACAATCTTCCCGAGCACGCCGGGCTGTCATGGTGTGATGGATCGGTTGGGAGGACGCATTCTCGTCTATGTGGGCATGACCCTGCTGCTCGGCTGGGCGGGGTTGTCCGTGCTGGTTTCCCAGATTCATGAACACCTCATCATGAAACAGAACGAACGGTCGGTCCTGTTGGTCACCAACTCCGTGGCCGGGGGACTGAAGACCATCATGTTGGCCGGAGACGCGGAAATCGCGGAGGATTTCATCAACAATCTTCAGGGGGTGGCCAATGTGGTGGATTTTCGCATCCTCCGCGCCGATGGCCTGGAGGCGTTCCGCAACAACGACACCATTCGGATCGTCAACGGACGGCTGGGAGGGGACCGTTTTCCGTTGCGCAAAACAGAAACGAAACATCAGGTGGTGCCACGGGATTCCAAAGGACTCGTCCAGGCGTTGGCCACCGGAGAGGCGATCCCCATCTACCAGCGGGATGCCGCGGGCGCGCTGCTTCTGACCTATATCGCCCCCATCCCCTCCCAGGATGAGTGTCGCGCCTGTCATGGCGGCGGGGAACCCTACCGGGGCGTCATCCAGTTGACCATGTCCCTGGCCAAGGCCGAGGAGGAGGTGCGGGTCGCCCGGTGGTGGATTTTCGGCCTGGGCACCCTGATCGCAATGCTGGTGCTGGTGGCGGTGCATGTGGCGGTGCGCCGTTCGGCGGTGGCCCCGTTGGAGCAAATGGCCACCACCCTGGGCGCGACCACCATGCTGGACCGGTTGCTGCCCGTGGCCGGTTGCGCCGAGTTTCGTCAGGTGGCCACGGCGTTCAACCTGATGACCCATCAACTGCATTCCGCCTGGCAGGGGTTGCAGGAGGAACGGGACAAACTGAACACCATCGTTCTGGGCACCAGGGAGGGGATCGTGGTGACGGACCGGAGCGAGCGGGTGGCGTTGGTCAATCCCGCGGCGGAACGGCTGTTGGGCAAATCCCTGGAACAAATCCGCCAGGAGGGTTTCCCGGATCTGTTCGACGATCCGGAGCATCTGCAGGCGTTGCGAGAGGATCATCATCACGAGTTGCCGGGCGTGGTCTGCTTCAATCAGCGCATGTTGCAGGTTCAGGCGGCCACCATTCAGGATGGCGCGGGGCAGTCCATCGGCTCCATGGCCCTCGTTCGGGATGTCAGCCGGGAAAAGGCGCTGGAAGAGGAGTTGCGCAAGCTTTCCAATACCGACGCCTTGACGGGGCTGTTCAACCGGCGTCGCTTCGACGACGCCCTGCTGGATGAGTACGACCGGGCCAAACGCTACGGGCTGGTGCTGGGGCTGCTGCTGTTGGATGTGGATAAATTCAAGCAGTTCAACGACGAACATGGCCACGATCAGGGGGATCGTGTCCTCCAGGCCATCGCGGATCTCATGCGCACCCAGTTTCGTTCCGTGGACTATCCTTGCCGTTTTGGCGGCGAGGAGTTTTGTGTCATCATGCCCAGCACCGGGGTGGCGGGGGTGGGGCGCTCCGCCGAGCGGTTGCGGGAAAGTGTGGAGAACCGGCCGGTGGATGGCCTGCGGGTGACGGTGAGTGTCGGGGTGGCCATGTTCCCGGAAGTTGGCCAGGCCGGTCCGGCAGCCCTGCTCAAGGCCGCGGACACGGCTCTGTATCATGCCAAAAGACGTGGACGCAATCGGGTGTGTCACTTCACTCCTGAGTTGGAGACGGCAGAGGCAGCACCATCTTGAGTTCCATGGGTTCGTCGCCGGGTCGGGTCTGGAAGGCGAATTTTTCCAACAGTTTGCGCATGGGCTTGTTGTCCAGGCGGACGTGGCAGATCAGGTAGGTCAATTTTCTCTGTCTGGCGATGTCGATGATGGTGGCAAGCAACGCGCCCGCCATGCCTTTGGCCCGACTGCTCTCCCGTACCACGAAGGAAGCCTCCCCCCCATTGTCGTTTTCCAGCCAGTAGTAGTGGGCAACCGCCAGGATGGTCTCCTTCGGGCCTTTTCTGCGCACGATGCACAGGGCCAGGTCGCGGGATTGATCCACGTTGACGATGGTGCACGCCTTTTGACGGGACATGCCATCCGGGCGGTAGCGGTAGCGTTGCAGCACGGTCTCTTCGTCGTGGGAGTAGAAAAATTCCTGGAAGATCCGTCCGTCGGAGGCCCGCAAGGGACGCAGGAAATAGGTGTTCCCTTTCATGCGCAGTTTGATGTCCTGGGGATCGCCCAACTCCTCGATGCGGCTGGGGCGGGCGATCAGGTAGTCCGGCACCCAGTGTTGGGTCCTGACCATGGAGAGGAGTTTGTCCCGGAACTCGGGATGGGCCACCTGGATGAGCTGCAGCGCCCGTTCCCGGATGCTGCGGCCCCGCAAGGTGGCGATGCCGTATTCCGTCACCACATAATGGACATCCCCTCGCGAGGTGACCACCCCGGACCCTTCGCTCAAGAACGGCACGATCTTGGAGATGGTGCCGTTCTTGGCGGTGGAGGGAAGGGCGATGATGGGACGGCCTCCCTGGCTCATGGCGGCCCCCCGGATGAAATCCACCTGCCCCCCGATGCCGCTGTAGAAACGGCGTCCCACGGAATCCGAAACCACCTGTCCGGAGAGATCCACCTCGATGGCGCTATTGATGGCGATCATGTTGTTGTTTTTGGCGATCACCGCCGGATTGTTGATGTATTCGGAGGGGTGAAACTCGATGTGGGGATTTTCGTGAACAAAGTCATACAGCTTCTTGGTGCCCATGCAGAAGGAGGCGATGATCTTGCCGGGGTGCAGGCTTTTCTGGGCGTTGTTGATGACCCCGGACTTGAACAGTTCCACCACCCCATCGGAGAACATTTCGGTATGAATGCCCAGATTCCTGTGATGGGTCAGGCTGCGCAGCACGGCATCCGGGATGCGGCCAATGCCCATTTGCAGGGTGCAGCCGTCTTCGATCAACGAGGCCACATAACGACCGATGCGCAAGGTGGTGTCGTCGAGTTCCGGCGGGGGCAGAACCGGCATGGGCCGATCCTCCTCGACGCAGGCGTGAATGGCGCTCACATGGATGAAGCTTTGTCCATAGGTCCTGGGAACCGAGGGGTTGAACTGGGCGATGACGCACCGGGCCGATTTCCAGGCCGAGGAAACGATGTCCACCGAGGGTCCGAGGGAGCAGTAGCCGTACTGATCCGGCGGAGTGACCTGGATCAGGGCCACGTCCAAAGGGAGGACCCCGGAGGTGAACAGGCTGGGAATTTCCGAGAGAAAGCAGGGCGTGTAATCCGCGATGCCCGACGAGACGGCGTTGCGGGTGCCGGGTCCGAGAAACAGGGAATTGACGTTGAAATTTCTGCCATATCTGGCTTCGGTCCAGGGGTGCGGTCCCAGAATCAGGATGTGGATCATCTCCAGGTCGCGGAATCCGGCGGCGTGTTTGACCAGATCATCGGTCAGGGCGTGGGGACAGGCCGCGTTGGAAGCAATGAAAATGCGGTCGCCGGATTTGATGTATTTTTTCCAGTCGGTGAGCTTCGGGGGCATGGTGGGTGGTGACATGATCTCTCCTGGCAGGTCGGTGGGGATTTCCGGATGCAGCTGGATATGATCCTATGTGTAAAACCGGGGCAAGCTCAAGAAAAAATCCATGCGGCAATTGGCCGGAAGGGACCGGAAAGGCGCCTGGCAACGGCGGTCGGGCGGAAGATCAAGAGGCTTTCTTTTGCCATTTGGCCACGAAATAAGGAAACGGAAGTTTGCCGGGGAGCAGGTTGTAGACCCTCTCCAATGCCATGATGGGGATTGACAACGCTTTTTTGATCCCCTTCGGCAGCCGCAGGATCATGCTGTTCAGGATCAGGAAATAGCCCGGTCCGCCCATGTGGCGAACCGTCTTCGCGTCGAACCACGACGCCCCGAGCCGGTTCAGTGCGTCGTGGGAAAGGGCCTCCTCCGTGTCCGCCTCGAAAAAAGCGTCCTTGCGATACCACAGCTTGCGCAGCGGTTCCAGGATGTACTCGCTGTTGGGTTCCATCATCAGGAAATAACCACCGGGACGAATCAGGGAGGCGATATTCCTGAGCACCGCGGGCAGATCGTTGACGCAATGATGGAGTCCGCCGATGACAAAGACCACATCGAATTGCGCGTCGGGAAAGGGCCCTTTGGCCAGGTCGGATTCCCAGGCCTCACACCCCACGTTCCTGACGAAATCCGCGCAGGCGTAACTTGAAATGTCCAGACCGGAGAAGCGTCCATGAGGAAACTTCTCCAGCCATGCCTTGGAGTTGAAACCGGCTCCGGAGGCCACCTCCAGCACATCCATATTATTTAAATCCAATCCGTTCAGCATCGGCTGGTACAGGAAAAGATCACGATAGGTCATGGATTCCGCATCAAAATAGTGTTCACGATAGGTGTTGTGGACCGCGTGATAGTGGTTTCGTTGTTTTTCGCTGGAAGAGTTGGGCCGTTCGGTGTGACAGGAGTGATCCGGATTGCGCGCATTGTGATACATTGGATCCTCGATTGATATTTATATGGTTGATATTTTTTCAAACAAAAATCACGATTTCCTGATCGACACGACCCGTCGAAATGCGCGTATAGAAAAATGTTGTGCTGAAAGGCGTCAGCGATTTGTCGGGTCCGGACGACTCTCCCTGCCTGAAATTTTTGCTGCTCGTCGGATCTGGAGGCTAAATATAATTGTAGGAGGTATGATCGAATAGTCAAGTAAAAAAAGATGCAGAATGTATGTGCCGGCCATTTTATTCTAAAAATAACTTATTCGCCTTGCAGATAAATAATTTAATTTATATTGATACATGTAAAATTTATAAAATAATTTTTTTAAGGCAGATAAGATTATTTTATAAATTTGATGGTGTTGTGTTGGGTCGGGTTGGTCTGTCCTCTTTGCTCTGTATTTCTCCATCCCTGGATTTTTCTTTCGGGAAAAGCTCAATGCCATTCGTTCGTCGGCGCTTCCGGCTGCTCGTTGGGCAGGGGTTCCCGGGCGGCCAAAGCGGCAAATTCAGCCATGCCCTCCTGCACGCCGGGGTCCGACAAACGGAAAATCAGGAGATCCCCTTTGGCGAACACGGGTTGCAGCAGATCCGTGGGCCGTGGAAAAGGGCCCAGATGGAGCACCCAACGCACATTGCGTTCATACAGGAATTGCGCGGCCTTGCGGAACGCGTCATCGTCCGCCCGGCGCATGTACCAGGCCAGGGCCCCGATCCGTCTCTCCCGACCCGGCCCGCTGTAGGACCAGCGACGATACTCCGGGGTGGTGATGCCGTTGTCCGGAAAGGAAAAGAAGATTTGATTGGCGCCATAACGTCCGAACCACTCCCGCAACCATCTGCCGCTGGCGGCGCGGGTGCCATCCCCGGCGCTGTCCCAATCGACGAAGAATCCACGCCGGGTGAACGCTTGCAGACCCATGGACCACCAGTTGTCCCGCCAGCCTATGGCGATCAGGCCGTTGTCATCACCCTCCAGACCGCGCAAAAAGTCGATCGCCTCCTGCCGCTCCGGTGGATAATGGGACAACTGCATGTTGCCGGGAAACCACCTCTTGCCCATGAGCACCCCCTGAAGGCGTGGGGATTCGAGGGCGGACCAGCCGATGAGTTTGACCAGTTCCACCATGGAGAGACGGGGGTGAGTCTGCATCCAGTGGGACAGGAAGGCGCCACACCAGAGGAACAGGAGCATCACGGTTCCGGCAACCCATGACCGGAGCGGCCAGCCCGGCGCGCAGGTGGGGAAAAAGCTCGTCCACACCAGCAACGAGAGCAGCAATCCGCAAAAGACGAACAGGGCGTTCTGCGTCAACGCGGCCACGCATGCGGTTGCCAGAAACAGGAACAGGCCGGGTTGCCCGGTCGTCACGCCGCAGCGTTTCAAGGCGGTCAGCAACAACAGGAATTGCAGGGGAATGAGCACCTCCAGTCCCTTGCCGGTCAACAGCACGAAAAAGGGGGCGTGGGTCAACTCCAGCAACCCCTGGGTCACGACGACATAGGGCAAACCCACCCACCGTATGGCCCGCGCCACAAGGGCGAGTCGCTGGCTCAGGTGGTCCCGGAGCCTGAAGATCACCCCCGGCACCAGCACCAGCCACATGAACAGATGGAGCCACTCCTCCGGAGACCAACCGGATGTCAGGAAAAAAGGTGCCCGGAAGCGCACCAGACGCATGGCGTCCGGGTATTGGGACCAGAGGTTGACATCCTCCGCACCCCCCAGCATGCGGGAGATGAAATAGAGTGTCACCGGTGTGGCGGCCAACAGGACCACCCCCATGCGGGTGATCCGGGTGCGCCAATCCCCCGGTTCCCACGCCAGCAGCAGGAAAAAACAGAGGCCGCTGGGCAACGCCGACGGGACATGGACCCCAAGCGCCAGACTGTACAACAGGCCAGTCAGCACCGGATGTCGATTCAACAGCGCGAACCATGCCCAGATCAGCCAGGCGTAACTCATGAGATGGTGGGACAGATAGGGGGGAAACAGGTTGTAGAATCCGAACAGGGAGGGTGATCCGAGCAGCGTCAGCAGCGCCACGAGCGCCAGAAAACTCCTGCTCTCCTGGCGCAACAGCCAGACAAAACCCGACACATACAAGAAATAGCAGACCGAAAAGCCGATATACGACGCCGTGACATGATCGGTGAGCAGAAACAGCCAGGACAGTATCGGATAAAACAGCGTCTTCTTGAAGATTTCGGACAGGAGCATCATGTCTCCCGTGCCTTGGAATTGCCCGTTGGCGTAAAAAAAATCCATCAGGATGCGGGAGGAGTCGTTGACTCCATGCACCAGGAATCCATTGCGCAACATCTCCACGGGAACCAGAAGAAGGGTCAGCGCGATGAGTCCGACGCTTGAGAACAAGGGGCGCGCCAGGCGGATGTCCCAACCGGAGAAAGGGTGGATGGTCGTGTCGGATTGGGGCATGGTCCATACCTTTGGTATGCTGGATCGTTCTGGTGGCGTCAAAAAACGATGACTTTCTTTGCGATGATTCTAGCGGATATCGTGTCGTATTGCCCAGGAACAGAATGGATGTTCCTCATCATTCCCAGAATGCGGGAGAGTTGATCGCGCTCTCCGACGAGAGCGCCAAGATCAATGTCAGGGAGGCTGCGGATGAACTGGCGGATCTGTTGCGGTTGCGGGTTGGGATTCGTGGCCCAGGAGGTTGGGGAGGTGTTTCCCGGAATGGTCGGAAAGAGCGTGCAGGAGCGGTGGATTCCGGACGCGGCCCGGCAACCGGAGGCGGGGTGACCACGGAAGCCGCTGTCTGGAGACCCCTCGGGAGGGGGGAATCCCCCTCCCGATGATTTCAGCGACGGTGACCCCCTTGTCCCGCCCCGGAGTCGTCAGGATTGCATGGCGCTCTTTTGCAGGGCCGCCGTGGAGATGTTCACCGAATAGGCCTTGGCCACCATGTAATTGGGCAGGGAATTTTGCTGATTGAGCTCCTGCATGGTGGCACCGGAGACATTCTGGACCTTCTGAATGATTTGCTTGGTGGCGTGTTGCGCCCGCATGCTGTTCATGCTGCTCACATCGGACATGAGGCTGTTTGTTGTGCTCATTGGACGATCCTTGTTGATCAAGAGAGTGGTCAGATTATTCTTTGTTCCCTTGATTCGACCAGCAAGCAAAAAACGCTCCAAGTATGCGCATGTCATGATTGTCAGGCGTTTGACAGGTTGGCCACGCGCTTGAGCAGGGGGGGAGCCTCTGTCCGTGTCCGGGACAAGGGAGGGGGAATCAGTTGCCGGTGCAGCAGGGAGATGGGCGTTTTCTGACCCAGCAAAGCCCGTTTCACCGATCCGGGATCCATGTCCAACTGGTTGCAGATCCAGTGGAAAGAGCCTATCCCCATCCTCTTGGAGCTGATCCATGCCACGGCCTCGCCGCGTGTTCCCGCCTCGTGCAGATCCAGAATGGCCCGTTCCATGACGGCGGCCCAGAGACGGCGGGCGTTTTCATCATCCACGGCGCGGGTTTCCCCTTCGTGGTGTCTGGGGGCGCATTTGGACACGGGGTGCAAGGGACGGTTGTTTGGCTGCTGAGTCAGTTGCATGGCGTTGCTCTCCAGAGCGGGTGAAGGGGACAATTGAGTTAATCAAAGCCAAGCACAAGATATGCCAACTTTGATTAACGATGTCGTGACGCCACTTTCCGCGGGTCAGGAGAGGTGGGAGGAAGGGGTATGCGTCAAATTTCACCTACCGGTCCCGTGGGGTGAGGTACTGGGCGATGTCCACGGAATCGATCTGGGAGCGCTCCAGAAATTGTTTGGCATACTGCTGGTAAACGCCTGCTTGCAGAAAAATGTCGAACAGGTCCGGATCGATGTGACCATCCTTCTTCATGAAAGACATGATCCTGATCGCCTGACTGAGGGTTTTGGGCTCCTTGTAGGGACGATCCGTGGCGGTCAGGGCCTCGAACACGTCGGCAATCGCCATGATCCTGGCCGGCACGGACATCTCCTCCCGCTTCAACTGGCGCGGATAGCCCGTGCCGAAGTTCCGCGTGGGAGAGACCCAGGGCGTCGTCGAAGTGGCGCATCCAGGTGCGCTGCGCCAATTGTCCGATCCGTTCCTTGTCCGCGGCGGTCATGAACTCGCCTCCCACATTGCAGCGGGCGATGAAGGCGAACGCCTCCTGCAAGGAGGCCTGTTCGGCGGCCAACGCCTCCTCCAACGGTTCGCGGGCCTGCCAATCCTGCTGGATGCCCTTCAGGCAGGCGATTTCCGCGTCCCGATGCAGCACTTCGAACCGCATGCGGATTTCGTGGATGCGGTTGTAGATCCCTTCCAGTTTGGTGGCCTTGTCCACGACATACTCAGGGGTGGTCACCTTGCCGCAATCGTGCAGCCAGGAGGCGATGCGCATCTCCTGATGGTCGTCCTCGGTCATCCTGAAGTCGGCGAAACCGGGGTGTTCCGAATCGCAAACCGCCTGGGCCAGCAGGCGGGCCAGCTCCGGCACCCGTTCGCAATGTCCCCCCGTATAGGGCGATTTGGCGTCGATGGCGGCCGCGATCAGACGGATGAAGGCATCGAACAGATCCTTCTGGGCCTGCAGCAGGAGCTGGTTGTCCAGGGTCATGGCGGCCTGCGCCGCCAGAGCCTCCACAAAGGTGACCACCTCCGGGTCGAAGGGGATCACCTGGCCGGTGGACTGGTCCAGGGCGTTGATCAGTTGGATGACGCCGATGACTTTGCCCTGGCGGGGCTTCAGGGGGACCGTGAGAAAGGATTGGGAACGATACCCGGTCCCTTTGTCGAACTGACGCACGCCGGAAAAATCGAACTCCTTGCAGTGGTAGGCGTCCTCGATCACCACGGTCGTTCCGGAAATCGCGGCATAGGTGGCGACATTCTGGAGATTGGGCGCGCCATCCGATTTTGTCATGGGGACCGCAGGCATGAAAACCGGGGACTTGCCCGCTCCCCCCATGGCAATGCCCAGGGAGTCCGTGCGCACGATGGTGAAACGGAGGTCATCCTCTTTGGTGCGCATGTAGAGCGTGCCGGCATCCGCGTGCGTCAAGGCCTTGCCACCCAGCAGGATGTTTTCCAGCAGGGTTTGGATGTCCCGTTCGGCGGAGAGGGAGACACCCAGTTCCACCAGTTTCTGCAGTTTCTCCTGTGTGCGCACCAGGTCCGCCGTGCGCATCCGCACCGTCTCCTCCAGGAGTTCGGCATGCTGCTCCAGTTTCTGGTGGGCGTGGGTCAGGGCGTCCTGCTGCTGCTGAATCTGCAAGTGGGCCTGCTTGACCTTCTGCTCGCTGCGGTCGCTCATCCGCATGATCTTCTGGGTCCCTTTGAAAAGTTTTTCGTACCCTTTCAGCAGGCTGGCGAATCCCGCGCGCAACTCCGTCGCCGAGGCTTCCCGGTGTTCCAGAATGGCCGTCGCGTTGGCCATGGTTTCATTTTCATCCTGAAAGAGATCGAAATGCATGGGGCGTCACCTTGTCTGTTGAACCGGGGATGCGTTGGATGTCACAGGGGACACATGTTGAAGGTGGCCGCCTCAAGATCTTCGCCGAACTCCTCCCCCAACTCCTGCATGTTGTCGTCGTCGGCGGCGTAGTGCCAGTTGATGATCACCGCCACCCCCTGTCCGGCGGTCTTCTCCAGCAGTTCGAACAGCTTCATCACCACCTTGGCGCTGGTGCTGTTGAAATAGATCATCTCGAAATTGAACTCCACACGGCCCGAGGTCAAGCCGCCCAGATGGTGTTCCAGGGAGGAGACGGGGGGGCCGAAAAAGGTCGGCACATCCTCCGGGTAGGACTCGCCCCGCAAGGAGAACACGTTGTCGGAAAAATTGAAGTCGATTTCCGGGGTGCGATCGGTGCGGTCCATTTTGATGTTTTCCATGGCGGTTTTCCTGTTGGGTTCAGATGGTGGCCTTGAGTGCGAAGAAGGTGAATTTCTCGTCCAACCAGACGAAGTCGAATTCAATCGGACGGGAGGCGCGCCGGGCGATATCCACGAATCCCACGCCCGCTCCCTTGCTTCCTTCCGGGATCTCCCCTTTCAGGATTTGTTTGTACAACGCCTTCAGTCCGTTCCGGTCCATTTGCTGGATCATGGTCAACTGCTCTCGCAACCGCGCCGCATGGTCGTGTTCCACCTTGTTGCCGCAAGTGACAAAGAAATCATGCCCTTCCCGACCCACGGTCAGGGTGCCATAGCTCAGGACGCTGTTTTCCGTGGTGGCTTCCGGCTCCCGCTCCGCCGAATAACGAATCACATTCTGCATCTGTTCCACGAAGATGGAAAAGACGCCCTGCGCTGTATTGGCGTCCGCCGCGTCCAGGGCCAGTTTTTGTTTGATGGCCTGGCCAAGACCGGAGAGGATCGCCTCGGTCATGTAGCCACTGTAGCAGAACATCACCCCCTGTTCCTGGAGTAATGCACGGATCTGGTAGTGATTGGTCGCCAGGGACATGGGGATCTCCGTCAGTTGATCGATTGAAGGGCGGACGTCTGGATCTTAGAACGCCTCTTGAGTCAGTGAAACACCACGGTGCGGCCTTGCCACTGCATCACCTTGTGTTCGGAAAATTTTCTCAGGGCGGTGGCCAGCACCTGTTTTTCGATATCCGCCCCCACCTGTTTCAAATCCGCGACCGAAAAGCGGTGATTCACCCGCACCACATCCTGATGGATGATCGGTCCTTCGTCCAGCTCCCTGGTGACGAAATGGGCGGTGGCCCCGATCAGTTTGACCCCCCGTCGATGGGCCTGTTCATACGGATCGTTGCCGATGAACGAGGGGAGAAAGGAGTGGTGGATGTTGATGATCGGCGTGGCGGCGACCGCGCGCAGAAAGTCGGAGGAGAGAATTTTCATGTAGCGCGCCAGCACCACCAGGTCGGGTTTGATGCCGTGGAGGATCTCCAGTTGGGCGCTTTCGTACCCTTTGCTCTCACCCACGGTGGGGATGTGGTGGAACGGGATGTTCAACTGGTTGACGATGGGGGCGATCTCCAGGTGGTTGCTGATCACGGCCCCCAGTGAAATATTCAGGTCGTTGCTCAATTGACGGGAGATGACCTCCAGAGGGCAGGGCAAGGTCTTGGAGCAGAACATCACCACCCGGAGGCGTTCCAGGGGTTCATGAAAGCCATAGTTCATCTCCAGTTCCCCGGCGATGGGGGCGAACTGTTCCCGCCATGCCCGGATGTCTTTCCGGCTTCCTTCCTCCATGCCCTCGATGCGCATGAAGAAACGTCCCTGCTCCGAGTGCTGGGCCAGATCGAGAATATTGAAATGCTCACCCGCGAAGAAGTTGGTGACCCGCGCCACCAGTCCCACCCGGTCCGGGCAGTGACCCATAAAAATGATTTCAGATGGATTGGGTTTCATGGTGTTTGGATGATTTTCCTGATGCCATTGACAAGATTGATAAAGCTTTGTGAGCGGTTTGTCTCCAGATTCAGATGCCCTGCAATGGCGCGTGAACCGGCGATTTTCTGATAACTGTTGTTGGTCAATGCAATCATCTCGGTTGAAGGGTTTGCCAGTCGGTCAGGGTGTTGAACTGAGCGGCTTCGCCGCAGCTTGGCGCTCCCAATAATCCGCAGGCATTCCCCTCGCATCTGGGCTATCCTCTTCCATTCGGCTGGCATGGTGCTGGCCATCCATCACTTCCGGA